>CALDKL010000356.1 GCA_937898895.1 uncultured Verrucomicrobiae bacterium
TCCGCTCTCACAACTTAATCTGAGAAATCACTGGCTCCGCTTCGCGGGCCACCTCTCCTCACCAGCAAACTAAACTGAAATGCATTCATTATGCCATTTTAACTCGTTAAATCGTATTACCCCCCCCCCCCACAGAAGCGACTTCACCAGTGCTTCGCAGAAGCCAACAAAGGGCCTTCAATGGGGATCTTTTTTCCTCGAGTTTTCCACACCGTTGACCTCGCCCCTCGGTTCCGATCCCGGATCAATGAGGCGATAGAGCACCAGCGTTTGCAGCACCAAATTCCACCGAGTGCCCTTGCGATTGGCGGACAAGTATTCGCTCCGGAAGCAGCACTCTTCAGTGCGTTTTCAAGAAATGCACGATCTCCGCAGCGAGTTTTTCGCCGATCCCGGGAACTTCCGCGATTTGTTCTGGACCTGTCTTGCGCAGCCGTGAAACCGACCCGAAACGTTCAAGGAGGCGTTCCTTCCGCGCACGGCTGATGCCGGGGCAGTCGTCGAGGATGCTTTCCTCGACGCGGCGCTTCATGAGGAGCTGGTGGTAGCCGTTGGCGAAGCGATGCGCCTCGTCGCGGATGCGCTGGAGCAATCGGAGAGCGCCCCGATCGTGTGGGATGAGCATTGGCTCGGATTCTCCGGGGCGAAAGATCTCTTCGCGCTGTTTCGCGAGTCCAATCACGGGCAGATCGTGCAGGCCGAGCCGCTGCAACTCGCGCACGGCCATGCCGAGCTGGCCCTTGCCCCCATCGACGATGACGAGGTCGGGGAGGCGCACGAAGGGGCGGCGCTCGGCCGACTCGCCGGACCTGGCATCGCGCCCCCTGTCGTCCTCCTCGGCTTCGATCCGCCGCATCGCCTCGAGCGGGTCTTCCTGGCTCGCATCGGCGACTTCGGAGCCGACGTGCTCCCGGGCTTCGAGAAGGATGCGGGAATAACGGCGGCGCACGACCTCGGCCATGCTCGCGAAGTCATCCTGGCCCGACACGGTCCGGATGCGGTAACGGCGGTAGTTGGCATTGTCGGGCATCCCGTTCCGAAAACGCACCATCGAGGCGACGATGTGATTTGAGGAAATGTTCGAGATGTCGAAACACTCCATGACGAGGGGCGAGCGATCGAGCCGAAGCAGTTCGCCGAGTTCCACGACGTCCGCCTCGGTGTCGATCGCCGAGCCCGGTACCCCGCGGCGACGGAACTGGCGGGTCGGCTTCAGCGTCTGGCGGAGGTTGGCAATCATATCGCGCAACTCGGCGGCCCGTTCGAAGTCGAGGGCAGCGGCCGCATCGGCCATCTCTGCCTCGATTGAGGCGATGCGGTCTTTGGCGTGCCCCTGGAGAAACTCGCAGGCCTGTTCGACTTTCGCGAGATAGTCTTCGCGCGAAATCCGCCCTATGCAGGGAGCGGTGCAGTTTCGAATGATATCGTTGTGACAATGGCGGTAGTCCTGCTCTCCCGGCACGAGGGGGCGGCAACTCCGCAGGCCGAATTCGCGGTTGATCCAGGAGATCGTGCTGCGCAAGGCGCCGGAATGGGCGAAGGGACCAAAATAGCGCGCCCCATCCTCTTTGCGCAGACGGGTGAGCTGAAACCGCGGCCACGGTTCCTCCGGGTGAACCCGGACGAGAAGAAAGCGTTTGTCGTCGCGGAAGGAGATATTGTACTTGGGGCGATACTCCTTGATCAACTTGCCCTCGAGGAGGAGCGCTTCGGGTTCATTGCGCACCTCGTGTACTTCGAAATCCCAGATGCTCTCGATCAGGGCGCGTGTCTTGTGTTCCGCGACACGCTGCCGCGACGGAGTGAAATAGTGGGCGAGGCGCTTGCGCAGATCGCGCGCTTTGCCCACATAGATCACGGAACCGAGGCGGTCCTTGTGCAGGTAGACCCCAGGTCTATGGGGGACCTCGCGCAGCTTCTTCTGCAAATCCGGTTTGGCGTCACTGGGCACGGGCCACTATACGCCGTGGCTTGTCGTATGACGAAGGGAACGCTTGACTTTTTCGCGGAGAAACGTTCTTTACCCTCCCGCTTTCGGCAATGGCAGGATAGCTCAGGGGTAGAGCAGAGGACTCATAAGCCTTTGGTCGGCGGTTCAAATCCGCCTCCTGCTACCGATTGAACCGATCTCTCCAGGGAAAACATTTGGGAAACCCCAGAGTTTCCAAAATTCCTGACAAGAGATTTGGCTTCGGTTGGGTCGAGCGTGGTTCGTGGGTTTTCGAACGTGCGAAAAATTTGAAATAAAATCCGTTTGCGGGCCGGAGAAGTCCGCCTATATTCCCGCCCCCCGCTCCGCCCTGGCATCCCAGGAGAGGGGGAAATGACTAATTCGCTCCGTCGCGTCTGGCGACCGAAACGAAACACCCCGGAATGCCGAATTTGATTTTTTCCCACAAACGGAAACGCCATGCCCACGATCAACCAGCTCGTACGGAAAGGGAGACAGGACAAGCCCTCGAAGTCCAAGTCGCCCGCCCTTGATGACTGTCCGCAACGCCGCGGGGTCTGTCTTCAGGTTTACACCCGTACGCCGAAGAAGCCGAACTCGGCGCTCCGGAAAGTGGCGAAAGTCCGTCTCACCAATGGTCAGGAAGTGATTGCCTACATTGGCGGAGAAGGCCACAATTTGCAGGAACACTCCATCGTGCTGGTGCGCGGCGGACGTGTCAAAGACTTGCCGGGGGTCCGCTATCACATCGTGCGTGGTGCTCTCGATACCCTTGGCGTGGCCAAGCGGAAACAAGCCCGCTCCAAGTACGGAGCCAAACGACCGAAGGGGTGATGATCTGACTTTCCGTCAGATCTTCTCTCCGGCGATACGAATGTTCCTTTTAACGAAATAGTCCTATGTCCCGAAGAAAACGAGTCTACAGCAAGCCCGAGCGGCGCGATGCCCGCTACGACAGCCAGATCGTCTCGAAGCTGGTCTCCAAGGTCATGCGCAAAGGCAAGCGTTCCCTGGCGGAGCGCATCGTCTACGCGGCGATTGATCGCGCCAACGAAGGTGCGGAATCCGTCGATCCGGTCGAGGTTCTCAATCGCGCCGTCGAAAATTCCAAGCCGCGCGTAGAGGTGAAGAGCCGCCGTGTGGGTGGGGCCACCTATCAGGTTCCGCTCGAGGTTTCGCCGGATCGCCAGGAGGCCCTCGCGATGCGCTGGATTGTCAATGCCGCCCGCGGTCGTCGCGGCACGCCGATGCATATCGCTCTCGCCAACGAAATTCGCGATGCGAGCACCAATCAGGGCGTGGTCGTCCGCAAGCGCGACGAAACGCACAAGATGGCCCAGGCCAACCGCGCTTTCGCCCATTTCCGCTGGTAATCCTTTCCCCGTACGAGTCCGGTGCCTGCCGTCCTACAGTCTCCCTCAACCTCGATGAGTGCTGGTCACAATCATCCCGAGCGTGCGTTTCCGCTGGAGCGGACCCGCAACATTGGGATTGCGGCCCACATCGACGCGGGAAAGACGACTTTGACCGAGCGGATTCTGTTCTATACAGGCTCCATTCACAAGATCGGGGAAGTGCACGACGGTCAGGCCACGACGGACTGGATGGAGCAGGAGCGCGCCCGCGGCATCACAATTACCTCGGCTGCGGTGACCTGTGAATGGAAGCAGTCCGAGGAGGTTGGTGTTTACAAATCGGCCGCCGGAATCCGCCACCGTGTCAATATCATCGATACACCCGGTCACGTCGATTTCACCGCTGAAGTCGAGCGCTCCCTGCGTGTCCTCGATGGTGCCGTGGTCGTCTTTTGTGGTGTGGCGGGAGTGCAGCCTCAGTCTGAGACGGTCTGGCGCCAGGCGAGCAAGTATGGTGTGCCGCGCCTCATCTTTGTGAACAAGATGGACCGCATCGGGGCGGATTTCGATGCCGTCATCGCCGATGTCCGGACCAAGCTCGGTGCGAATGCCCAGCCCGTTCTCATCCCGATCGGGGCGCAGGATAGCCTCCGCGGCCAGATCGACGTGATCAATCTCAAGGCGATCCTCTATTCCGACAACGATCTGCTCGGTTCGACCTATGAGGTGACCGAGTTGACCGATGATCAGCTCGAGTTGGCCCTCGCTGCGAGGAAGTCGCTTCTCGAAGCTCTCGCTGATGTCGATGACGAACTCGGCATGATGTATCTCGACGAGGCCGAGATCCTTCCGTCTCACATCAAGGCAGCCCTTCGTCGCGCCACCATCGCCAACACGATTATCCCGGTGATCGGAGGGGCCGCATTCAAGAACAAGGGCATCCAGTATCTCCTGGATGCGGTGGTTGACTATCTTCCCAGCCCGGTGGAAATCCCGGCGGCCAGGGGAATCCGGAAGGATGACGAACTCGCCACGGTCGAGGCTCCTGCGAGCGACAAGGGGCGGTTCTGCGCCCTCGCCTTCAAACTGTGGTCGGACAAATTTGTCGGCAAGCTCGTCTTCATCCGCGTCTATTCGGGCACGGTATCGAAGGGGGACAAGATTTTCAATTCCCGTACGGGACGCGCCGAGCGGATCGGGCGTCTCATCCAGATCCAGTCGAACGATCACAAGGATATCGACACCTGCTACGCCGGAGATATTGCGGCGATCGTGGGGCCGAAAAACGTGCGCACGGGCGACACGCTCCATGTCGAGGGGTTCGACATCATGCTGGAGCCGCCTGCCTTCCCCGAGCCCGTCATCTCGATGGCGGTCGAGCCGAAAACCACGGCGGACTCGGACAGACTTTCCGAAGGGCTCCAACGACTTGCCGAAGAGGATCCGACCTTCGTGGTTTCGACGAATGAGGAGACCGGCCAGACTCTGATTGCCGGGATGGGCGAGCTTCACCTCGAGATCATCCAGTCGCGCCTGCTCTCTGAGTTCGGGGTGCGCACCAACGCGGGCAAGCCGCAGATCGCCTATCGCGAGGCGGTGACGAAGTCGGCCCACGGCGACTACAGGCTGATCAAGCAGACCGGTGGCAAGGGTCAATACGGGCACGTCATTCTCCGCATTTCTCCGAACGAGCGCGGAAAGGGTTTTACCTTCACCAATCTCGTCACCGGTGGTGAGATCCCGAAGGAGTTTCTCGGCGCGTGCGAGACCGGGATTCGCGAATCACTCACCAACGGAACCATCCTCGGGTATCCCGTCGTCGATCTCCATGTCGATCTCCTTGGCGGCTCGAGCCACGATGTCGATTCGAACGAGCAGGCGTTCAAGATTGCCGCGATTCTCGCCATGCGCGAAGCCATCGCGGCAGCGGCCCCCGTCCTGCTCGAGCCAGTCATGGCGGTGATCGTGGATGTGCCCGACGAATATCAGGGTGACCTCATCGGGGATCTCAACCGCCGCCGCGGTCGCATCGCCGAAGTCGATTCGCGCAACGGTCTTTCGCAGATCAAAGCCGAGGTGCCGATGGCCGAGATGTTCGGCTACGCCACCGACATGCGGAGTCTCTCCAAGGGGCGCGCCAGTTTCTCGATGGAACCGTACCGCTTCGAAGAAGTGCCCGCCGCGATTCTCGAGCGCATGACTGCTCAATACGTCTGATCGCACCCCCTACCTTTTCTCCCAACCGAATTCAACCTCAACGGACCAACTGACATGCAGGGAAAAAATATCCGAATCCGCCTCCGGGCCTACGACCCCAGGCTTCTCGACAAGTCGACCGCCGACATCGTCGAAACGACGAAACGCACCGGTGCCCTCGTGGCCGGTCCGATCCCGTTGCCGACCCGCATCGAGAAATTCAGCGTGAACCGTTCTCCCCACGTCGACAAGAAGTCGGCCGAGCAGTTCGAAATCCGCACCCACAAGCGGCTCCTTCACATTGTCGAGGCTGACTCCCGCACTGTGGAAGAACTGAGAAAACTCAATCTGCCCGCCGGGGTCGATATCACCGTACGGTTCTGAAGAATCACGTTTCCCGGAATCATCAGCCAAGTTTAGCCAGGACGACTGCAATGAGCATCGGATTAATTGGAAAGAAAGTCGGCATGACCCGCGTCTTCAGCGAGACGGGCGAGGCCATCGCCGTGACCGTCATCGACGTGAGCGACAACGTGTTCCTCCAGAAGAAGACCACGGAGAAGGATGGATACACCTCCGTCCAGGTCGGATTCGACGATCAGAAGGAAGCGCGCCTCAACCGTGCCGAAGCCGGGCACCTCAAGGCCAACGGAGCGAAGCCGAAGCGCAAGATTCTCGAGTTTCGACTCGAGAGCGACGACCAGCTCCCCGAGATTGCCCATCCCGGGCTCGACATCTTCGCGGAAGGCCAGTGGGTCGACGTGATTGGTGCGAGCAAGGGTAAGGGTTTCCAGGGCACGATGCGCCGCCACAATTTCTCCGGTCAGCCGGCGGCCCACGGGCACATGATGCACCGCCGGACGGGTGCGATCGGGTGTCGTTCGACCCCTGGTCGTGTCTGGAAGGGGCAGTCCATGCCTGGACAGCAAGGCAATGACCGCATCACCGTGCAGAATCTCAAAATCGTTCAGCGCCGCCCGGAAGACAATGTCATCCTCGTGAGTGGTGCTGTCCCAGGCGCAAAAGGGGGGTATGTCGTGATCCGTCCGGCGAAGAAGAAAGACGCTCCCGCACAGAACCTCAAGGCTGGTGCCGAAGGCTGATCCCCGCGCAAGAACCCATTGACCAGAAGGAATAACGACCATGGCAGCCAAGACTCTCAATCTCGAAGCCGCGAAAAGCGCGAGCATCACCCTCGTGGAGGATGCGGACCGCGGCAAGCAGGCCGTCCACGACGTCATCGTGGCGATGCACGCGAACCGCCGCAGCGGTTCGGCCAACACCAAGACCCGCGGCGAGGTTTCGGGAACCGGCAAAAAGCCGTTCCGTCAGAAGGGGACCGGTCGCGCCCGGCAAGGCGGCAATAACCCGCCGCACCACACGGGTGGAGGCGTGGCCTTCGGCCCCCGTCCTCGGGACTATTCGAAAAAGGTGAACCGTGCGACCCGTCGCCTCGCGTTCTCCAAGGCTCTCACCGCCCGGATTGCGGAAGGCGACGTGCTCACCGTCTCTTCCTTCGCGATCGCCGACGGCAAAACGAAGTCCTTCACCAAGCAGATTCTGGACCTTGCCGGGGATGTGAAGCGTGTCCTCGTGGTGGGGACCGAGTTTTCCGACGAGACCAAACGCGCCGCGCGCAACTGCCAGTCGGCGTTGCTCATCTCGGCCAGCGAGGTGAACACCGAGCAGCTTCTCCACTACAGCAAGATCGTGGTGATCGAATCCGCCCTCGAAACCCTCGCCGGTCGCACTGGCAACTAATCTGGAGCACAGGAATCCACATGAAAGACATTTTCCAAGTCATTGACACGATCCAGCTCAGCGAGAAGGCCACACTTCTCACCGAGAAGCAGAACGAGTACGTCTTCAAGGTGAATCCGAAGGCGAACAAGCTCGAGATCAAACAGGCTGTCGAAAAACTCTTCGGCAAGAAGGTCGCCGACGTCCGCACCGCGAACTACGACGGCAAGAAGAAGCGCGAGCGCCGCGCTGACTTCGGCCGCACCAAACACTGGAAAAAAGCCTTCGTCCGTCTCGAGGACGGGGAAACCATCGAATTTGTCTAACCGTCCACTCTTCCACGAGCCATGGCTTTGAAATCTTTCCGTCCCATCACTCCGCCGAGCCGGTACAAGCTGCTCCCCGATTTCGAGGAGATCACCGCATCGTCGCCCGAGAAGAGCCTTTGCCGTCCCCTCAAGAAATCGGGTGGTCGGAACAACAACGGGCGCATCACCTGCCGTCACCGCGGAGGTGGCCACAAGCGGCAGTATCGTCTCATCGACTTCAAGCGGAATCGCCGTGGCGAGGCCGCCCGGGTTCTGACGATCGAATACGATCCCAACCGCAGCGCCCGCATCGCCCTGATCGAGTACGGCGACGGCCAGCGCTCCTACATCCTCGCGCCTCGCGGCCTCGAGGTGGGGGCGCAGGTCACCGCCGGGGAGAACGCCCCGATCAAGCCGGGTTGCGCCCTGCCCCTCGGAAGCATTCCGACCGGATCGACGATCCACAATGTCGAGATCACTCCCGGACGCGGCGGCCAGATTGCCCGCAGTGCCGGACAGAGTTGCGTCCTTTCCAACCGGGAAGGCAACTACGCCCTGATCAAACTCCCCTCGGGTGAAATCCGGAAAATCCACACGAGCTGTTACGCCACGATCGGAGCGGTCGGCAACGTCCAGCACGAACAGGTCGTCAGCGCCAAAGCGGGCCGCACCCGTTGGCTCGGCATCCGCCCCACGGTGCGCGGCATGTGTATGAACCCGGTCGATCACCCGAACGGCGGGGGCGAAGGCAAGTCCAAGTCGGGCGGCGGTCGCCAGCACCTCAAGAGCCCCTGGGGCCATGCCAAGGGTCAGAAGACCCGCCAGAAGTACAAGGGCAGTGACAATTTCATCGTCGAGCGTCGCAAGACCAAGAAGCGCCGCCGCTGATCCACTTCAACCAACCGCAGAGAGACAAGATTATGGGTCGTTCACTGAAAAAAGGTCCCTTCGTGGATCACAAGCTCCTGATCAAGATCGACGACATGAATGCGTCGGGACAGAAGCGCCCGATCAAGACGTGGTCGCGCCGCTCCATGATCACTCCCGATTTCGTCGGACATACCTTCCTGGTACACAACGGCAAGGAGTTCAA
>CALDKL010000357.1 GCA_937898895.1 uncultured Verrucomicrobiae bacterium
CGGATCGTTTGTCGCGAAATCGCGCGCGCGCCTCGTCGGCAGCCTGCTGACGGTCGCGGGGGCGCTCGCGGGGGTCCTGCACAGCGAGGGCGCTGGCCACGACGAGCCCCTCCGCGAGACAACCCTCGGCTTCAGCCGCCACGAGAATGCGTCCCACCCGCGGATCGAGCGGCATACGCGCGAGACTGTGACCCAACCCGGTCACCTGGACGGCGCGACCCTGTCGCGTGATCGCACCAATCTCCTCGAGAACCCGGTAGGCCTGGGCGACGCGCTTTGGCTGAGGCGGATCGACAAAGGGAAACGCGAGCGGATCGCCGAGACCGAGATGCTCCATCTGCAGGACGACCCCGGCGAGATTCGAACGCAGGATCTCCGGATCGGTGAAGTCGGGGCGCTCCTCGAAATCCTCCTCCGAACCGAGCCTGACACACACCCCTTCGCTGATCCGACCACAACGTCCGCGGCGCTGACGGGCGCTCGCCTTTGCGATCGGTTCGATGCGGAGCCTCTGGATCCCCGAAGCGGAATCATGGCGGCTGATGCGGGCCAGCCCCGAGTCGATCACAAAGCGGATCCCCGGAATCGTCAGCGAGGTCTCCGCCACATTCGTCGCGAGGATGACGCGACGTTTCGACGGAACCGGACGAAAGACCGCGCTCTGCTCTGCCGAGGCCTGGCGGGCGAAGAGCGGCAGCACGAGCGTGTCGCGATATTTGCGCCCCTCGAGCAAGTCGGCAGCCTCGCGGATTTCGCGTTCGCCGGGGAGAAAGACGAGGGTGTCGCCCAGTTGATCGATTTCGCCGAGCGTTTCAAAGGCCCGGCAGACCTGGTCGGCGAGCGATTCCTCTTCGTCGATGGGCGACTGGTAGAGATCCGTCACCGGAAAGGTGCGACCCTCCACCTCTACGACAGGAGCGCCCCCGAAGAATTCGGAAAAGGCATCGGCATCGAGCGTGGCCGAAGAGATCACCACCTTCAGATCACGGCGTTTTGTCAGGGTGCGGTGGAGATAGCCAAGGATGAAGTCGATATTGAGGGATCGCTCATGCGCCTCATCGATGATGAGGGTGTCGTATTGACGAAGTTCGGGATCGTTTCTCGTCTCGGCGAGGAGGACGCCGTCGGTCATGAATTTCACCCGAGTCGTCGCCTTGTCGGTCCTGTCTTCGAATCGGATCTGGTAGCCGACCTCGCGCCCCATCGGCACCTGCAATTCCTCTGCAACGCGGGCCGCCACCGAGGTCGCGGCGATACGGCGTGGCTGGGTGCAACCGATGCGCCGCCCGTTCGTGCCACGCCCCAGCGCGAGGGCAATCTTGGGGAGTTGGGTCGTTTTTCCCGATCCGGTATCACCGCAGACAATGAGCACGGCGTGACGCTCCATCGCATCGCGGATGTCGTCGCGGCGGCGGGAGACGGGCAGGTCGGGTGGAAAGGAGAGGTTCACGCCGGATCGAGGGGAGTATTGATTTGATGGAGGAGGGGGGCAAGTGGAGATGGAAGTTTGCGTGAGGCGGAGATCCCTTCCCCGACCAGTCCGCGACTGCGGGATGAGGACGCGTTGACAGGGAGGATCGCTCCCTTCATCGTGGAGGCATCGTTTGCCCCGCCTTCATGAATCGCCCCGGATTTTTTCTCCCTCCCTCCTTGCTTCTCCCGGGACTTCTGCTTTCTCTTCTTTCAGGAATTTCCGCCGCACCTCCGACCGCCCCCAAGCCGCCCCGTTCCGCGCCCCCCAAGGCACCGGAGGTGCCGGCGGAGATCTCCCCGCAGATTGAAACGCGGCAGCCCGGTGTGAAACTGACTCTCCTCGCGGAGCATCCCGCGATTGTCACGCCGACGGGGATCGATGTGGATGAGTCGGGGCGGATCTATACGATCGCCTGCCACACCCACTTTCGCCCCGAGGGCTACGTCGGTCCCGAACACGACGAGGTGCTCGTCTTCGACGCCGACGGAAAGAACCGTCGTGTTTTTTACAACAAGACCACCGCGACGATGCAGATCATCCTCGGTCCGGAGGGCTGGGTCTACCTCACCGAGCGCGGTCGCGTCCTGCGGGTGAAAGACACCGATGGCGACGGAACGGGTGATCGCGAGGAAACTCTCGCCGCCCTCGACACCCTCGCCGACTATCCGCACAACGGACTCAGTGGAATGGCGTGGCATCCCGACGGAGAATTGGTGTTTTCGTTAGGGGAGAATTTCGGAAATGACTGGACCCTCACCTCCGCCGACGGATCGGAGGTGAAGGGACGCGGTGAGGGCGGAGTCTTCCGCTGCACTCCGGATGGAAAGAAGATGCGACGCATCGCCCGCGGTTTCTGGAATCCCTTCGGACTCGCGGTGAATCAATTCGGCGAAATCTTCGCCGCCGAAAACGATCCGGGGAGTCGTCCCCCCTGCCGTCTCCTCCACGTCGTCGAGGGAGCGGACTACGGATTTCAGTGGGTGTATGGCAGTGCTCCGGTCCACCCTTTCGTGGCGTGGAACGGGGAGTTGCGCGGCACCCTCGGCATGGTGCATCCCTCCGGCGAAGGGCCCTGCGCCGTCGTTCCGCTCGGCGGAGGCGTGATCATTCCCTCGTGGAGCGATCACCGGGTGGAATACTATCCGCTCACTCGAAACGGCGCGGGCTACACCTCCGATCGAATCGTGCTCGTGGAAGGAGGCGATTTTTTCCGACCCACGGGTATGGCGATGGGGCCGGATGGGGCGTTTTATTTCAACGACTGGGTCTTCAGTTCCTATCCGATCCACGGGCGCGGTCGTCTCTGGAAACTCGAAATCGATCCCGCCGCCGCCACCTGGCGAAAGGCGACACCCGACCCGCCCACCGATGCCTCCCGCCTCGCCGCCGATCTGCGTGAAGGCCACATCGACAAGCCGGATAGCGAGTTGCTCGCGCTCGCTCGATCCGACGATCCTTATCTCGCCGACGCAGCTCTCTCCGCCCTCGCCCGGAAGAGGGTCGCGCACACGCCCGCATCTCTCCGCGCGATGCCGCCGCAGGACCGTGTCCTTGCTCTGGTTGCCCTGCGCCGCATCGATCTGAACGAGGAGAAATGGGTCCGCGCCTGCCTCGACGATCCCGATCCGGAGATGCGATTCGAATGCCTGCGCTGGATTGCCGATGCGGTTCTGACGGGATTTTCGGCGGATGTAGAAAAAGTCTTGTCGGACCCGCTGATCGATTTCCGTCTCTTCGAGGCTGCCCTGGCGGCGTGGAACACCCTGCGGGGCGAACCCGGAGCGGGAGTGACCCATCCGGAGGTGCTCACCGGTAAGATTCTCGATCCGGCCACTCCGGCGAAACTGAAAGGCTACGCCCTGCGTCTTGCCCCGGCTTCCCATCCGAAACTGACGATGGAGGTGCTGCGCCATCTGCTCACCGCCAGGGAGCCCGAGCTTTCCCTGGAAGTGGTGCGCACACTCGTGGCGCGGAATTCGGATGAGGCCCGCGTCCTTCTGGCAGAGATTGCCGCCGACGAAGCTCTCGATCCGGCACTGCGAGCCGATGCCGTGACCGGACTGGCTGCTTCGGCCCTGCCGGAGCATCGCGAACTCCTGTTTGTCCTCGCGGGCGACGGACATGCCCCGATCCGCGACGAAGCCCTGCGCGCCCTGCGTGGAGTCACTCCGGACGAGGAGGGCAAAGCCACCCTGACACACATCGTTTCGACCCATCCCGAAACTGCGGCGCTCGTACAAACAATCCTCGATCCGGCCTCTTTGAATGCGGGCCGCCCCGCCTTCGACGATACGGCGGCCTGGCTCGCACGGCTCGAGTCCGTGCCGGGCGAGGCGGATCTCGCAGCGGGGCGACGCCTCTTTTTCCATCCGAAGCTGGCGCTTTGTTCGAGCTGCCATCGTCACGGAGGGCGGGGCATCGTGCTGGGCCCGGATCTTTCCCTAGCCGGACGACAGGGCACTCGCGAGGCGCTGCTGCGTTCGATCCTCGAACCACAACGCGAAGTCGCCCCACAGTTTTTCCCGAGCCTGGTGAAACGGAAAGACGGGACAGAATTCATCGGCATCCTCCTGCGTTCCTCCGACCGCGAGGTCTTCCGCGATCTCACCGGTCAGGAAAAGTCCTTTCCCGAGACGGAGGTCGTTTCCCGAACGGAAATCCGCACCTCACTCATGCCGCCGGGCCTCGCCTCGATGCTGACGGATCGAGAGCTGCGCGATCTGCTCGCCTTCCTCGCTTCGGGAGGGGGTTGAAATCGCTCATTCCCGGTGAATCCTTCCGGAAGATGTTTGTCCGGCTCCTCGCCCTCCTTTTCGTCGCTTCCTCGCTCGCTGCCTCCGAGAATTGGCCCGGCTGGCGGGGCCCTCGCGGCGACGGATCGGTCGCGGACGCTCCCGATCTGCCCGTGGCGTTCGACCCCGCAACCGATGCGGCATGGAAGACGGAGATACCCGGCATCGGGCATGCCTCACCCATCCTCTGGGAGGACAGGATTTTTCTCGTCACCGCCGTGGAGACCGAGAGACTCCTCCTCTGCCTGGATCGACGCGGCGGAGCGATTCTCTGGAGTCGGGTGGCGCTCACGGCACCGCCCGAGGAGATCCACCGGCTCAACAGCCACGCGTCGAGCACGCCGGCGACGGACGGGAAACGTGTCTTTGTCAGTTTTCTCGACGGGTCCGAGATGTTCGTTGCGGCTTACGACTTCGCGGGAGAAAAACTGTGGGACTCCCGACCCGGCGGATTTTCAAGCAAACACGGATATTGCTCCTGTCCGGTCCTTTGGAATGGAAAAGTGATCCTCAACGGAGATCACGACGGCGACGCCTATCTCGTCGCGCTCGACCAGGAAACCGGAAAGACGATCTGGAAGACGGATCGACCTAACAAAACCAGAAGCTACTGCACTCCCCTGCTCCGGGAAATCGGCGGAAAGATGCAGATGATCCTGTCGGGCAGCCTCTCGGTGGCGGCATACGATCCCGATACCGGGGCTCAGATCTGGGTGATGGACGGCCCCACCGAGCAGTTCGTGGCTTCCCTCGTCTATCACGAAAAGGCGAGGCTTCTATTCCTGACCTGTGGGTTTCCCCAGAAACATATCCTCGCCATCCGGCCGGATGGCACTGGCAAGGTCTCAAAGTCCCACATCGCCTGGCGCGATATCGAGGGGGCCGCCTATGTGCCGAGTCCGGTCGTGAGCGGAGACTGTTTTGTCCTTGTGTCCGACAACGGGGTTGCGAGCTGTTTTGTCGCGACGACCGGCGAACGGTATTGGCGGGAACGGCTCCCGGGAGGACACAGTGCCTCGCTCCTGGCGGCGAACGGGCTGGTCTATTTCGTGTCTGATGAGGGCATTGTCTCGGTGGTAAAACCGGGGAAAACATTCTCTGTCATCGCCCAGTCTCCGCTCGGAGAGAAAGTCTCGGCATCGCCCGCCGTGTACGACAATCAATTCTTTTTCCGGGGGGAGAAACACCTTTTCTGCATCGGCCCGAAAAAGGCGGCGGCGACGGCAGCCGCGGCGGGGGCGGATTTTCCATCACCGAAAACGGGTGCCGGCTCAGCCGATTGATCCCCGGCGTTTGCGTTTCCAGGCTGCTCTGATTCAAGCGTTTCCATCATGCTCAAAGGAATCTCTCCACTCCTGTCTCCGGATCTTCTCGCCGCGCTTGCCCGCATGGGACACGGCGACGAGATCATCCTGGCCGACGCACATTTTCCCGGCGATTCGATCGGTCCGCCAGTGATCCGCGCCGACGGACTTCGCATCGCCCCGCTGCTCGACGCGATTTTGCCCCTGTTTGAACTCGACGCCTACGTTCCGCATCCGGTTGCGATGATGGCTCCGGTACCGGGTGATACGCTCGATCCCGCCGTTGAGGCTTCGTATGGGGAGGTCATCCGCAAATACAGACCCGATCTGACGATGATCGAACGGGTCGAGCGATTTGCCTTCTATGAGCGGGCAAGCCGCGCCTTCGCCGTGGTCATGACCGGCGAGATCGCAAAATACGGAAACCTCCTTCTCGTGAAAGGCGTCACCCCTTGTTGATGGAAATGGACCTTGCCTGGCCCCGCATTGTCTTTGGAACGACTCCGCTCGGGAACATCTATCAGGTTGTTCCCGAAGAGACCAAACGCGCCCTGATCGGGGAGTGGTTCCGGCACGCGGAGAAACCCGTGTGGATCGATACGGCGGGAAAATATGGAGCGGGCCTTGCCCTCGAATGTCTCGGTCGCCACCTTGCCGATCTTGGCATCGCGCCCGAGGAGGTCGTCATCAGCAACAAACTCGGTTGGAAGCGCAAGCCGCTGCGGACTCCGGAGCCGACCTTTGAGCCGGGTGCCTGGTTCGGCCTGGAACACGACGCGGAGCAGCGCATCAGCTACGAGGGCATCCTCGAATGCCACGAAGAGGGAAACCGACTGCTCGGCGGATACGAGGCCCGCGTTGTCTCGGTACACGATCCCGACGAATATCTCGCCGCCGCAGGCAGCGCGGGCAACGAAGAGCGCCGCTTCCGCGACATCCTCGACGCCTATCGGGCCCTCGATGAATGGAAGACGGCGGGCAAAGTCGATGCGGTCGGAGTCGGTGCGAAGGACTGGCGCTCGATACGCCGCCTCCACGAGGCCGGGGTCCACTTCGACTGGGTCATGTTCGCAAATTCCTACACGGTGATGCGGCATCCTTCGGACTTGCGGAACTTCATGGAGACCCTGCGAAGACGGGGCGTAGCCATCGTGAACTCGGCCGTGTTTCACGGTGGCTTCCTCACCGGCGGGGAGTTTTTCGATTATCGGCGGGTAAGCCGCGAGGCCGATCCGGCCCTGTTCGAGTGGCGCGACCGCTTCGAGGCACTGTGTGCTCGCTTCGGCCAGGCCCCCGCAGCGGCAGCCGCCGCTTATGCCCGCACCGCGCCCGGTGTCGCCGCCCTCGCCCTGAGCACGAGCCAGCCCGAGCGGGTCGCGGACATGGTTGCGTTGGCGAAAGCGGAGATCCGAGAGGATCTCCGCGCCGCCCTCGTGGAGGAGGGATTGGTCGAATGATAGGATGCGACCGCTTCGCCCCCGCTCAGGCCTGAGCGGCCCGAATCGCTTCCGCATCCCTCGCCTCGGCGAGCATGACGCGGCCCGAAGGCATCGGCATGACATCCGCCGGGGTCAGCGTTCCGGGAATGCGCCCTTCACGGCGGGAGACGAGACTTTCGACAATACGATTGGCCAGGGCAGTGTGACCGGCCGGCAGCCGAAGGACGAGTTTCTTCAACCCGGCGAGATCGAAGAGGACAACATCCTCGCTGAGGAATCGGTGTTCCTGGGTGATCTCGAGACCGTCGAGGGCGAGGTCGGCGTGATAGTGGCGCATCCAGCGCCGTCCCACGAAGTGGAGATGGCCGGGGCGGCTCGATTCGGCAATAACGCGACCAAAGGTCATCGGAGTGAAGCCAGGGAAACGCTTCGCGGTTCCGACGAGAACCTTCGCCGACCACTCGGGATCGGCCTTCCGCCCACCGAGAAACGCTCCCAGCTTCTGATGCTCGGATGAAGTGAGGTCGGCGTAGAGAAGCGCTTCCTCATCGGGCCGGGAGACCACGGAGAAGACCTTGCGGCCGAGAAGCCAGAAGAACGCCTTGATTCTGCGGAACAGCTTCGGGGTGAGATAGAGGCTGAAACCGA
>CALDKL010000358.1 GCA_937898895.1 uncultured Verrucomicrobiae bacterium
ATTGTCACGACAAACTGCGGTAAGAAAGTTGATTCGATCAGCGAACGAAAGGCTCGGGAACTCTTCGCCGCCCTGGAGAGCGACTACGGAGCGCGCCACGAGGATCCCTTTCCGCGCAACATTACCTACCGCTCCCAGGATGGACGGTTTTGCCTGATCGATTTCGAGTTTGCGTCCCTCGTTGACGCGCAGGGAAACCTCCTCCCCGGCGGCGTCAGCCTCAAGGTGCCCGGGAAGGAGTGAACCTGATCACAATCCAGGGTCGGACTAACCAACTGGTTCAAAGACACACTTCTTCAGGAGCTCGATTCGCATCACGCGAAGTCCGACCGGAGCCATCCAGGAGACGGACTCGCCGAGGCGACGCCCCAGAACGGCCTGAGCGATTGGCAGAGACACGGGAATCCGGTCGCGGTCGATGTCCGCTTCGGAAGGAGTCACAATACGAAGTTTGAAGGTGTCCCTCTGGTTCTTCGGAGAAATGAGGAGAACTTCATCCCCGAGTCCGACGCGACCCGCAAGAAGCGTTTCGTCCTCGGTGATGGTTGCGTTCTCGAGGAGATCTCGGAGTGCCATTTCGGGACCGGAGTCCGCGAATGGGTCAGGGGACTCATCGTGGAGAAGGGAGCAGAGAAGTTGGTGGTCGGATCGAGACAAGACAACAGAAGGATTCATGGAAACAATGAGATGAAAGATCGGGCCAGCGCGATTGCGACAGGCGAGAAGGGGTTTGAGAGAGCGAAAGAAGAACTGGAGCGGACTCGGGACCTGGTCCCTTTGCTGAGGCCGCCCAATCAGGCCCGGAAGGCATCAAGGCGATGGGCATGCCACCCCGCAAACCGTTCCCGGAAGGAGGAAACGGTCCATCCGACATGGATGGGGAGGCTAGTTTTCAAACCGTGGAAACGGTCGCCGCCTTTTCCGAAGAATCAAGGGTGATCGGGACCGGCGCGTTCGCGGACCTGTGGATCTTCGGAGCGCACGGTCTTGCCTATGCTTCTGATTTCGTCTATGAATTTTGATCGTGAACTGAGGGCGAAGAAGGCACTCCTCGTGTGGGGTTCATCACATGCTCTCGCCACACCCGGCCCACCCGCTTCGTCATGATGTCGATGTTTTTCCCGCGTTTCCATCCAGAGTTCAGATCCCCGGAAAATCTCAAACTCCCAGGGTCGGCGATGTCGCCAGATCCTGACATGACAATTACGACATGAGAATTCCTGCCCTCGTTCTTCTCCTCTCCGTTCTCGCCAAGCCCCTCATCGCGGACGACCGACCGAATATCGTCCTCGCCCTTTCCGACGATCTCGGATACGGCGATCTCGCCTGCTACGGAGCCGTCGACGTGAAGACCCCTCACCTGGATCGGTTTGCGACCGAGGGCATTCGCTTCACTCACTGCTATTCCGGTCACGGGAATTGCTCGCCCTCGCGCGCCGCGATCCTGACCGGACGCAATCCCACGCGAGTCGGAGTGCGCAACTGGATTCCCGAAGACTCACCCGTGCACCTGCGCCGGAGCGAGATCACGATAGCCCGGCTCCTGCGTGATGCCGACTACGCCACCTGCCATGTCGGGAAATGGCATCTCAACGGCGAATTCAACCGCCCGACGCAACCTCAGCCAATCGATCATGGATTCGATCACTGGTTTTCGACTCAGAACAACGCCTATCCGAATCACAGGAATCCGGATAACTTCGTTCGCAACGGAGAAGCGCTTGGGCGGCTCGAAGGCTATGCCGCCCCTCTCGTGGCCGACGAAGCGATCCGCTGGCTCGAGACGCGCGACAAGACAAAGCCCTTCTTCCTCTTTGTCTGTTTTCACGAGCCGCACGAGCCCATCGCCTCGGACCCAAGGTACACGGGCCTCTATTCCAGCGACGACCCCGCCTACTGTGCCCACCACGGAAATATCTCCCAGATGGACGACGCTTTCGGCCGCATTGTGGCCAAGCTCGACGAGAGCGGCCTCCGC
>CALDKL010000359.1 GCA_937898895.1 uncultured Verrucomicrobiae bacterium
CTCCACGATGTTGGTAAAGGAAGGGGAAGCGAAGGCAGCCATCGTTGCGAGCAGTCGATACGGGAAACAAGCGATTTTGTTGCAGGAAGTGATTCGAACAAGAACGGGTGTCACTCTTCCGATCCTCGACCCCCAGTCCGTGTCCCTCCCGTTGACGCAAGCGTTGATTCTTCTGGGAAACCGATCCACCAACCGGATCCTCGGCAGGTTGTATGATTCATTTTTTGCGCTGACGGATCTGAAATATCCCGGTGCCGGTGGCTATGAACTCCGCACGGTCTGCGACCCTTTCGGAAATGGTTACCATGCGATCATCGCGGGAGGCAGCGATGATGTGGGAGTCGAGGCGGCCGCACAGCAGTTCGTGAAGGAGATTTCCGCCCGAAAGGATGAAGGCGGAACGTTCTCTGTGGGATGGCTTCTGGAGGTGAAGCTCGGGCAGAAGGTGCCACTGCCGAAGGAAGGCGCGGGGACAATGCCCACCTGGCAGGATTCCATGAGCTACGGATCCCAGGGGTACTTTGGCTGGAACAGCATCAGCAAAAACGAAGCGCTCTACTACATGACCGGGGATCCGCAGTATGCGAAGGAGTTTCTGCGGCTCGCCTTTCCCGACGCGAAAGCGAGGAAGGACATCGAACGCATCGATGGTGAACGCATCGAGAAGAAGGACGATCCGCTGGCCGGACCCTATCACTACAATGCCACCCGGATGATTCTTTACTGGGATCTGATCGAGGAAAGCCCGGTGTTCACCGATGCGGAGCGTCTGAAGGTAGCCAATGCGTTCTCGCGTCAACTGACGCATCGGCTAAAGGAGTGGACCGGAAAAAATCTGTCTGACCTGAAGCAACCGAGAACCGTTATCGGATCGCGACACGACACCTACTCCTCCCTCTCTCTCTATGCGCTGGCGCGCTATTTCCAGAGAGATTATCCCGGCCCGGTCTGGAAGCAGGTTCTCAAAATGGGCGGCGACGATTCCTTTGCGCCTTTGGCGCAGGCAAGGCCGTGGGTGTCAGGCGAAAACGACAACCTTTTCTGGTATGGCACGGCTCTTGCGCCGATCCTGGATTATATGATCCTCAGCGGAGATCGTCGCGGCGTGCAGAGCGGAGCGCTGCAGTATCTGCTCAAAAATCAGGAAGTCTTGTGGGATGGCACCTCTGCGGATCGGCAGTTGAGTTACGCTGCGCTCGATTTTCTGAACAAGGCATCCTATCTCCTGAATGACGGGCGGTGGCTCACCTACCGGGACCGCATCCGGCTGGAGACAAACGGATTTCGACTCGATCAGTCGTTCTGGCCGGATGAATCGCTCGAGTCGACTCAACCAGACGATCTGTTGAACCGCTGGACGATTTGGTTTCTGGCACCGGCCCAGGCTGCCTCACGTCGCTCCGGGTTCCCGCCGGAGCGATCCTTTGAGAACATGAGTTATCGCACGACAACGGATGGAGGAGGCGATTTCATCCTGCTGGATGGTATGAATGGGGAATCTCGCAATCCGTATCATACCTTTGCGCTTCTCAATTTGCGAATCGATGGGAAGACTCTGCTCAAAGGATATCTGAATCAGGTGCGTACTTCGGCGGATGGAACCGTGACACCCGAAGTGGCGAAGGATGCGGCGCTGGGAGGCTACTTCTCGATGGGGAGCAGTGTCTGGGCCGAAGCCGATGTGCCCGGAATGCCCTACTGTGAATGGCGGCGAGGCTGGTACCTGCGCTCCGGCAAGTATGCCCTCGCGGCAGATCGGCTGAAATTTCAGAAAATGAGCGAACGGTTTTGTGCGGAATTTTGGTGGCAGAATGAGGGGACAGGCTGGACGCAGGACGAGGCAATCCTGGCGTCACGGGAGTCTCGCGTGGTACCCTGTGATTCGCTCTACACCGAGATCAGTGCGACGGACAAGAGGGCGGCCGTGCAGTTCTGGAATGGCGCGGTGGAGGCAAACGAGGAAAAGCACTTCTTCTCGCTGATTGCAAAGGCGGATCCGGGGATGAAGGTCAGGGGCGAGCGACTTGCTCCCAATGCCGCAATTTTTATGGCACCGGAACCCGTTCTGGTTTCGGCGGGGAGGTATCACGACGTCGATGCGGCCTTGTCTCTCCTCAGTGAAACATATGGGTTTGCGAGAGCGTTGCGAAGCGCCCCGGGTATCCGTGTCTCTGCTCCCGTGGATTTGGATTGGAATTTTGAGAGCGGCATCTTGAACGTCCTCTGCACGGAGGAAGTCGTGTTGCAACTGGCGGCAGCAGGTACCAAGAACCTGATCGTTGATGGGAAAGGAGTGCAAGTGAAAGATCATACGGTGTCCCTTTCCCTGGCTCCGGGGAACCACCTGCTCTCGGGCGTCTTTCCCGCGTCGGAATGGATCAGTGCGGTTCAGAAGGCGGCGAGCCGAATGTCCAAAAACCCGAATCCGGCTCCCCGCAAACCGGACTCTGATGTGCCGACGCAGTTGCCCTCCCTGTCACCGACCTTTCATGTGGATCTGCCTGGCAGAGTCACCAAAATCGTTCCGGGTCGCTTGAACAACGCGCCGGTTGCTTTCGCGGCGAGGGGGAAAGTGGTCAGTGCGGTGGATGGTGCGGGAAAGATTCTTCGGGAGTTCGAGTCACCTGCGGACATCAGCCAGCTGCACTGGTGGGATCAGGCGAACCGTTTGATCATTGGGACTTCGGACCAGCGAGTTCTGGCATTTTCGCCGGAGGGAACGCTGTGTTGGACGTTTCAGTCCGAAATGGCTCCGGAAGTGGCGGCGGCCGGGAAAACCTACTGGTTTAACACGGCCCCCGGTCATGGTGGCATTCACGGTCTGGACAGTGGCGTCTTTCTCGAGAATCGGAGTCAGCTCTTTGTGGGAAGCGCCTGTACGCTGGAGATTCTGGATGCGAATGGAAAACTCATGCGGCGACTTCCGCAATTCTGGGGACCACCGGCCCTGTTCCAGACGGTTCCGGCTGCTGACGGGAGCGTGAATCTGCTGGTGGCTCGCGACATCACCGACAGTCCTGCGCTGCACATCATCAACAGCAAGACGATGGATCCCTCTCCGTCCGGATTCAACGGCGTGCCGTTTGGCCATCGTTCGGTTGGCGGGTGGATCGATCAGCGAAGGCTGCATTTGTTTCATCGCGATGTGAATGGCGACGGAAAGAAAGAGATCATCAGTGACATCACCGGGGTGTGGAATCGGATTTCGACCTGGGACGAAGAGGGCAGTCCCTTGGCGAGCATCCATTTCGGGCCGGGTCCGTCTCCTTTTCGGGGCATGAACGAACTGGCTCCGGGATTGATTCGCGGCACCGATATGGGTGATCTCAACGGCGATGGAAGACCGGAGATCGTTTCTGCGCAGTCGAATCGGATGGTGATCGCTCTGGATGGAGAGTGTCGAGTCCAATGGTCACGCCGAGTGGACGGGGTGCCCACAGCGCTCCGGATGGCGGGGGACAGAGTTGTCGTCGGACAGGAAGATGGTGCGATTTTGGTATTGGATGGAAAGGGAGTGTTCCTGTCAAAAACGATCGCTTCGGGAGCGGTCGACGCACTGATTGCGGGAGAGCATCGGGATGTTCTCGTAGTTCGAGGAGCCAGTATCGAGAAGTTCAGGATACCCTGACCCAAGGATGTCGGCCTTCTCGAGCATCGGCCTGGTGACTTCGGAGGCGACGAAGCCATCGGTGCTGCCCCCATCAGGGAAGATCGTGGCAGGTGAGAAAAGGCAAAAGAGAGGAGGAGATCGCGCAGGTCATGGACGCGGTGGGGACGTTCTCGATAGGCCAGACTCGGTCACCAGGACAGACGCGGGGGCAGCGGAATGCCGAGAGGCTTGTGGGCATTTCGAGGATCCCGTGGTAGTGGTTTCCCGAATCCAATGAAACGAACCCTGGTAGCCATTCACCTGCTGATCTCCTTCGTAAGGGCGGGCGATCTCACCGTGCGCTCGCCTGAAGACCTTCGTGCCGCCCTGCCGAATCTCGTTGCCGGAGATCGTCTTCTCATTGGTCCGGGGGAATATCCGGGTGGTCACCATGTCGTAGGCATCGAAAAGCTCACGATCTGTGCACTCGATCCCGAAAATCCGCCGAGTTTCGTTGGCGGGGGAAACGCCTGGCAGTTCTCGCGATGCCCGGATCTCACCCTGAGCCATCTCCAGATGCGCGGTCAGACGGGCAATGGAATCAACCTCGATGACGGAGGTGATCGGGAACATCCGGTCGGGGGAATCACGCTTGCGCATCTCGAGATCCGCGACGTGGGGCCTCAGGGAAATCACGACGGAATCAAGGGATCTGGACTCGTGAATCTCACGATCCGCGACTGTTATCTCGAAGGCTGGGGAGGACAAGGAATCGACCTGGTCGGATGCCATCGCTCTCTCATCACGACATGCCGCCTGGTCGGGAAGGAGGGCTTCCGTGCCTCCGCCGGGGTGCAGATGAAGGGTGGCTCGTCGGAGATTGTGGTGGAGAAATGCCACTTCAAGAACGCGGGCGAACGACCGATCCATCTCGGCGGCTCGACCGGGCTCGACTATTTTCGCCCTCCCGGTGCGAAACACGAGGCAGCCCATCTCATCGCGCGTGACAATGTGATCGAAGGTGGTCTCTGTGCCGCCGCCTTCGTCGGGGTGATCGGGGCGGAGTTTTCGAACAACACGATCCTTTTTCCGGAGCGATGGGTGTTTCGCATTCTTCAGGAGACGACCGGCCCGGAATTCTCGCCTAGTGGGAATGTCAGGGTATCGGGGAATCGAATCATCTTTCGCCGAGGAGAGATTCGGACCGAGGTGAATATCGGGGAGGGAACCGCGCCGGAGACCTTTGTTTTCGAGGGGAATTGCTGGTTTGCCGAAGATCGACCTGCGCAGTCGAAGCCGCAGCTGCCGGTGGAGGAAATGGGGGGGATCTACGGAGTGGATCCGCGCTGAGGAGTTCACACCTCGATCCCTCGCTTTGCCAGTCTTCGCTGCAGATCCCAATGCATGGCGAGGGCACCGAGTTCGGAAAGCAGGAGGACGATCCAGATCGCCCAGACGAGGGGGAACGTTCCGGCGGCGAGCAGGGGCAGCAGAAAGCAGCCAAACAAGGGAATGACAAGGCGCATAGCGCAACCCAGGCCCACCGCCACGAAGGGCGGACCGTGGCGACGGAAGGCAGCGATGCGGCTCGGAAATCCCGCGATCATGGCAACCATTGCGCCGAGGATGGGCCAATGCATTTGGTGGGTGGTGATCCAGTCGGAGAGACGGGAGAATTCGAGTCTGGCTTGTGTGCTCCAGGTGGTTCCCTCGTCAAAAGACCGTGAACCGATCCAAAGTGCGGAGAGCAGGCTGATCGAGAATATCCAGGTGAGACTCCGTCGGGCGTCCTTCCGCAAGTTCGAATCCCGGAGAATCAAACGGATAAAAAAAAAAAAAAAAAGGAGCACGAAATACTCACCCACCAT
>CALDKL010000360.1 GCA_937898895.1 uncultured Verrucomicrobiae bacterium
ATGGCAAGCTGCTCGAAAAAGATCAGTGGGAATGGAAGTGAGTTGCTCCCCGGAAATCCGGCGCAAAAGGGGGCGTTGAAGGACGCCCGGATCGGGTGGATCATTCCGCAACCATGATCCGCGCTTTTCCGTTTGTCGCTCTGCTTCCTCTCCTCGCAAACGCCTCCGATTGGCCAAACTGGCGCGGCCCTTCCTTCGACGGCGTTTCCACCGAAACGATTCCCGCTGCGTTGCCCGCCGAGCTTCCGCTGCGCTGGACCGCGAAAGTGGGCGTTGGATTCAGCACCGTCTCGGTCGTCGGGGAAAAGGTGCTCACGATGGGCAATCGGACCCTCTCCGGTCAGGAAACAGACACGGTTTGGTGCCTCTCCGCCCAGAGCGGAAAGGTGCTCTGGCAGCATTCGTATCCCTGCGCCCTCGATCCGCTCTATTACGAAGGTGGCCCCGGAGCCACTCCGACGATCCATGAAGGGTCCGTTTACACCCTGAGCAAGAAGGGTCATGTCTTCCGACTCGATCTCGACGATGGCGACGTCCTCTGGAGTCGCGATCTCGTCGCCGATCACGGGGTGGAACTGCCCGAATGGAGTTTCGCCGGTTCGCCCTTCCTCGACGGAGATCGCGTCCTGCTCAACGTGGGTCGAGGGGGAATCGCCCTGAACAAAGAGACCGGCGAAACGATCTGGCTCTCCTCGGCGGAGACTTCAGGTTACGCCACGGTCGTGCCCTACGAGGCGGGAGGGCCATCGGCGAGCCGACTTCTCTTCTCCGCAAGGGGGTTGATTTCCTTCGATCCGAAGACAGGCAAAGCCGCCTCGGAACTGCCCTGGAAGACGAGCCGCGACGTCAACGCGGCTGACCCGATCGTGATCGGAAAACGCATTCTCGTCTCCTCGGCTTCGGGATCGGTCCTGATCGAACCTCGCCCCGGCACGGCTCCGGTGACGATCTGGGAACAGAAGGACATGAAGTGGTATTTCAACCCCGGCGTTCTCATCGACGGGCGAGTTTATTCGCTGCATGGCACGACCCATCGCCCCACTGAACTGATGTGTCTGGATGCGGCCGACGGGAAGATCGTTTGGAGTGTGCCCGGCTTCGGGAGCGGCGGGGTCATGGCTGCGGGAAAGACCGTGATCGTCTTCGACCAGGGCAAGCTGATTCTCTTCGATGCCGATCCCTCGGGCTATCGACCGCGACACGAGCAGAAGATCCTCGAAGGAAAATGCTGGACTTCCCCCGTCCTCGCCAACGGACGTATCTATTGTCGCAACGCGACGGGCGATCTCGCGTGTGTCGCCGTCTCCGGCGAGTGATCGGCGGACCCGGGTCGGAATCGCGCGGTGTCGCAACTGCGGATTTCGCTTGCGAAAGGGCGCGTGATCTGACAAGTGACCCGTATGAAATACGCGGGCGCTCTGATTCTCTTTGTTGTGGTGTTCCTCGGTGCCGGGGTGGCGATGCACCTTGCGCTCTACGATCAGGCCGGGGTGTTTGTCTGGTCGCTCGGAAAGGATCCCGAAACCGGGCGGACAGCTCTGAAGCGAACCACTCTCGCGCTTGCCACGGCCACGGCGTCCGCTCCCTCGGCCGAGGCGACATCCGCCGCTGTGCCAAACGCCCCCGCAGGCAAAGCTGTCGAGGAGAAACCAGCCGCAGAACAATCGACCGAGAAGACGAAAGACGCGGCCCCCGCACCCGCCGCACCCGTCAAAACCGACACGATCTCCCTTTTCGACGGCAAGACCCTCGGAAAGTGGAAGAAGACGGCTTTCGGCGGAGAAGGAGATGTCTTTGTCAATGAGAGCGGTTTCCTCGAGTTCGGCTTCGGCGCAGTGATCACGGGGGTGAACTGGGGAGAAGAACCACCTGCGAAGTCGAACTACGAAATATCCCTCGAAGCAATGAAGCTCGATGGCAATGACTTCTTTATCGCTCTGACCTTTCCGGTGAAGGACAGTCATGCCACCTTCGTCGTCGGCGGCTGGGGTGGAGGTGTCGTCGGGCTTTCCTGCGTTGACGATCTCAATGCCTCGGAGAATGAGACGATGAACATCGAGGGATTCGAGAACAAGGTCTGGTACAAGATCCGAGTTCGTGTCACGGATGATCAATTGCAGGCGTGGATCGACGACGACGAGAAGGTCACGCTCGATCTGAAGGATCGCAAAATCAGTCTCCTGCCGGGCGATATCGAACTCTCCGTCCCCATCGGCATCGCCGCCTACCAGACCCGGGCTCAGTACCGCAACCTGGTCTGGAAACCACTCGCGCCAAACCAGTGACGCTCCCGTCTCCTCCTCCCAAAACGACGGAGGATCCGAAAGGAGCATGGAAATTATAAAATTGTCAAAAATTAAAATTATAGACAGCTTAAATGTCAAGATTTTGAACGAATCACTTGACCCTTGGTCAATCTGTTGTCTGGATTATAAAAAAAGCGGGATGACGCATTTGGATTCCTGCAATTTTTAACCGACCCCTCAACTTCAGCCTGCCGTTCCCCCATGAATCTCCGCGACCAGCTCAAAGAAATCCTTCCTGACATTCTCCCCAGAAATCCCAACCAGGCCATCAAGGGAACGGAACTCATCGAGATGGTGAAGCACCGGCTCAAGCAGGATTACTCCGACGCGACCCTGCGCTATCACTTTTCGATCATGTCCTGTGATCCCTCTTCCCCGATCGCGAAGGTGGAACAGGGCCAGGGATACTATCTGCGCACCGCGACGTATCACTCGATGAACAGTGCGAGGAATCTGTTCCACTCGGGCGATGGAATCGGAGAAGGCGGCACCGTGCTCGGCGCGGCGGAACTTGACCTCGCCATCAGCCGGGCCTCGAAGTTCCGCGCCGTTGTGCGGCGTTATCTCGAGTCGGTGCGTCAGTTTCCCTTCGCCTTCGAAGAATCGTTCTCTGCGAATGCAGGATCGAACCGCTGGCGTATTCCCGATCTCGCCGTGATCGACTGGCTCACCGCCGAAGGCGACGCCCCGGCGATGGACAAACGCAAGCTCGAAGTCCACCGGCGCATGGGGGAGTCGCCTCTCCGCGTCACCGCCGTAAAGCTGCGTCTCGCCCTCGATCATGCCTCCGTCCTCGAGGATCTTTATCAGTGCCTCTCCGCCTCGGAGTGGGCGAATGTGGGTGAACTCATTGTCGCTTCTCCGATTGAGGATCCGCGACTGGCCGAGGAGGTGAGCCGATTCGCCGCCCGCCATGGCATCGGCGTGATCAGTTTCGGCCTCTCCGAAGATGTCCTTGACGACATGCCCGAGCCCGCCGTGATCGAGAATATGAGCGAACGCGAGTTCGACTCGCTCCTCGGTCACTTCCTCTCGATCCGCCGTCATGCGGTGCCCGCTGCCGGTCGCGACCACGATTGGCAGCACATCGTCACGAATGCTGCTGTCAACAACGACTTTGCCCGCTTCGAGAGCTGGATCTCGCGCTGCCTTCTCGAGGAGCGCATCATCTCCGCCCGCGAATTCGAAGATCTCGGCCGCGCCGCCGCACGCGCCGCCCGTGAATACGTAGCCTGAGCACGGTGTGAGGTTCGCCCGACCCGTGTGCGAAGGGGTGTTCCGCGAGGGGCACCCCTTCCCGCTTTTACGGACCCTGGAATTGCGAAGGTGCGGCCTTGCGGATGGGCCTCCCTGCGCGACCATGGATCTGCAAGCGATGAAGATCCGCACCGCGCTTTCGACCCTTCTTTTCTTCTCTAACATGACTGCCTCCGCCGACACGACCGAGGATCGCGTTGCCACGGTCACGAGCATTCCCGGCCTCGTCGCCTTTTGGGATTTTGTCAGGCGCGAGGACCAGGGTGAGCAGCGATTTCTCGCCCATGTTCCACCGGGAACGGTAAACTCATTTCCCCTCGATGCGGGAAACTACGTCCGCGATTTTTGGGGTGTCGGTCCCGAGGCCAGCTATGCCGACTTCCCCCTGATGGGCCGCGGCCCCTTCGGCGAGGCCATCCGGATTTGCGCAGAGAAGGACCCTGACTTCCGCCCGTTCCTCGAGGTGCCGCGTTCGCGCCTGCACGGCTCTCCGCTCGACATCAAAGGGGCAGGCAAGTCCGTTTCGGTCGTTGTCTGGGCGATCCGCGAGAGCGGCAACCACGCCCTCGCAGGGATTTGGCACGAGGGAACGGATCTGAAGGAGAAGGAGACGAGCACCATTCAAAAGGTCGCGCGCGGACAGCGGCAGTATGCGCTCTTTGCGGGACTGAACAAACCCGGATCGGCCTGCGGACACGTTTCGGAGAACGGCGCGAGTTCCTTTCTGAATCGGTATGCCCTCCACAAGTGCAATTCCCTCGGCATCGCCCGGGAGGTCCCCGCCGATTCGCCTCCGGAAACCCTCGATGCCTCCTGGCACTGTTTCGCAATGACCTTCGACGACAAGGCCGATGAACTCACTGGATGGCTCGACGGCGAAGCCGGGGAACGCTGGCTCGAGAATCCGAAAGATGACAAGCTCATCTCCTTTGCGAGGAACGCCTGGAGACAAGGCCACTTCCGACACGAGGCGGGAATGCAGGAGGGCGAAGATCCGGATTTTCCCGCAGATCAGTTCTACAATCCGCCCGAAGAAACACCGCTCTCGGTGGAACGCCTCGACGATCATACCGAGCGTCGCTCCTAC
Source organism: uncultured Verrucomicrobiae bacterium (assembly GCA_937898895.1). GTDB lineage: Bacteria > Verrucomicrobiota > Verrucomicrobiia > Verrucomicrobiales > DEV007 > Arctic95D-9. The sequence continues at coordinate 4,651 of CALDKL010000360.1, forward strand.
CGCTACACGAAAGTGGACGTATCGACGCGCGACGGCCTCGTCTCCCGCGAGCTGGTCGCCCTGAAACTGAATCCCTGGTGGTATCCCCACGGTATCTACTCGCCGCCCGATGATGGCAGTGGCGGTCCCTTCACGATTGGCCGCGTCATTCACAGCTCGCGCAGCGTCGGCTTCACCGGATGGATCGGCGGAGTTGCCGTCTTCGACCGGGCCCTGACGGCGAAAGAAATCCAAACTCTGTCGGCCTTCGGGAGAGAGCCGGTGGCACACCCGAAACCACGATGATGAAAAGCGGTGTGATCCTGGCTCTGGCCATCGGTCTTGCGTCCCCTCCACTGCGCGGGGAGGTGATCCACGAAGCCGACCTTTGTATTTACGGCGCAACGAGCGCGGGAGTCGTCGCGGCAGTGCAGGCGGCCAAGATGGGAAAGAGTGTCATGCTCGTCGAGCCGGGCCGACATCCGGGAGGGATGAGTGTCGAGGGCCTGGGTGGCTCCGACATTGACAACCAGAGGCACTTTCGCAACAGCCCGGCCGTCGGCGGACTGGCCCTGGAGTTCTATCGGCGCGTTGCCGACCGCTACGGACGTCGTGCGGCCTTTGAGGCAATGCTCCGGGAGGGACGCAAGGAGGGCGGACTGTGGCGCTTTGAACCTCATGTGGCCGAAGGGGTCTTCGAAGAATGGGTGAAGCAGCCCGGGATCACCTTCCTGCGTGAACATCGGCTGCGCGAGAACGGAGGGGTGGAAAAAGCGGGGACCCGGATCGTCGCGGCCACCTTTGAGAATGGAGTGAAAGTCCGGGCGAAGGTTTTCCTCGACGCCACCTACGAAGGCGATCTCCTCGCCTTCGCGGGATGTTCCTTTGCCGTCGGTCGGGAGGGCAATGCCACCTACGGAGAGACCAAGAACGGCGTCCGCACCGATACGACCCACGGGCAGTTCGAGAAAGCGGTCGATCCCTATGTCATTCCCGGCGATGCGACGAGCGGTGTGATCTACGGAGTCGAACAGGCACCGCCGGGAGAGCACGGCGAACCGAGCGATGGAATCCAGGGATACACCTTCCGCCTGTGTCTCACGAAGGATCCGGCTAACCGACTCCCCATGGGCAAACCCGACCGTTATGATCCCGCGCACTACGAGCTGCAGCGCCGCTTCCTCGCGGCAGGAGGAAAGATTGTGCCTCCGAAGGCCTCCGTTCCCAATGGAAAGACCGATCCTGGGGCCTGGCACCATCTCGCGAGCAATTTCACGGGATGGAATCACCGCTATCCCGTCGCCACGTATCGCGAGAGGGAGGAAATGCTGCGCCGCTGCCGCGAATATCTCCAGGGTGTCTATTGGTTCATGGCGAACGACCCGTCCGTGCCGGAAGAACAGCGCCTGGGCTGGAAGGATTGGGGGCTTTGTCAGGACGAATTCACCGACAACGGCGGCTGGCCGCGCACCTTCTATGTTCGCAATGGCCGTCGCCTCATCGGCGATTTCGTTCTCACCGAAGCACACGTAAGGAAAGCCCATCCCGAACCGATTGAAGACTCCGTTGGCCTGATCTGGTGGCCGCCCGATCTCCATCACGCTCGCCGCGTCGTCAAGGAGGGGCGGGTCTGGAACGAAGGTGCCGTCTTCCAGGAAACAAGCGAGCCGGATTGGATCCCCTGCGCCATCCCCTATCGTTGCCTTCTGGCAAAACAAACCGAGGTGACAAATCTCCTCTCTCCGACCTGTCCCTCCTCGAGCTACGTCGCCTACGGTGCCTATCGCATCGAGTTCACCTTCATGGTAGCCGCCCAGTCCGCCGCGACCGCGGCGGTGATGTCGATCGATGCGGGGATCGACCCGGGAGCGCTCCCCTATGCGGCGTTGCGGGATCGCCTGCTCGCCGACAGGCAGGTGCTCGCCGTGCCGCAGTAACTCCTCTCCGCCATCCCGTTTCTCATGCGAATTGTCTTCAGTCTCCTTTTGGCAGCCTGCACGATCGGTGAGGCCGCCGACATCCGTCTGTCCCCCTCGGGCCCTGTCCGGACCCCACAGGCCGCCCGCGACGCCGCCCGGACCGCAGCAAAACCCGTTCGCATTCTCGTCGAAGAGGGCGTCTACTCGCTGGACGGCCCCCTCCTCCTCGGACCGGAAGACTCGCGCGTCACCTGGGAAGCCGCGCCCGGCGCGAAACCTCTCTTTTCCGGAGGTCGAACGATCACGGGATGGACGGAGGTGGAAAAAGGTCTTTGGAAAGCCGTCTTGCCTGACCCGCATTGGAACTTTGAACAACTCTGGGTGGACGGTCGCCGCGCCGTCCGCGCCCGCACGCCAAACCGGGGCTATCGGCACCTCGAGGGTCCGGTAGGCCCAGGGGTCTTTCCCGGACTCGACACGGATTTCAATTTCCACGCCTTCTCCTTGTACGAGTCCGATTACCACCTGCTCAGGTCCATTCCCGCCTCGCAGCGCGGCGATGTCCTCCTCACCGTCACCCATGCTTGGGCTGTCAGTCAGTGCCGCATCGAGGCGATGAACGACGAATCTCTCGCTGTGAAGATCCGGGGGCGCTCGAATTACCCCTTCATCGAGTACGAGCCCGACCAACGTTTCTGGGTGGAAAACTTCCGCGCCGCTCTCGATGCTCCAGGGGAGTGGTTCCTGGATCGCGAAGCGGGGGCCGTGTTCTATCGTCCCCTCGCGGGAGAGGAAATCGGGAAGGCCGTTTTCACCGCACCCGTCGCCAAGCATTTTGTGGTCGCAAAGGGGACAAAAGACCTCACTTTCCGCGGGCTCGCTTTTCGCTACGGCCAATATCTCTATCCCGCCGAGGGGCTGCATGATCGGCAGGCCGCCACCGGACTCGGGGCTGCCCTGGAATTCGAAGATTGTTCCGCCGTCCGCATCGAAAGCTGCGAAATCGGCCATGTCGGCGAATACGGAGTCTATTTCAAAAACGGATGCTCCGGCTCGACTCTCTCCAAATCCCTTCTTCACGATCTCGGTGGCGGAGGCGTGCGTGTCGGAGAGACGGCCCGACCGGAGGAGGCCCGCGTCTGTCGGGAGATCAACCTCGACAACAACATCCTCCAGCACGGGGGGCGGCTCCATCCCAGCGCCTGCGGTGTGGTCCTGACACACACCCAACATTGCTCGGTGATCCACTGTGACATCGGAGATTTTTACTACACGGGAGTCAGCGCGGGATGGAACTGGGGCTATGGCGACACCTCCTCACGAGCCACCCTCGTCGAGAACAACCACATTCATCACCTCGGGTGGGCCTATCTCAGCGACATGGGTGGTTTTTACGGACTCGGCGTCTCGCCCGGAACGGTCGTGCGCGGCAACCACGTCCACGACATCGCCAGCCACCGCTACGGCGGCTGGGGACTCTATACCGACGAAGGCAGCACCGACGTGACTTTCGAGAACAATCTCGTCCACGACACCTGGAACGCGGGCTTCCACCAGCACTACGGGTTCTTCAACACGATCCGGAACAACATCTTCGCCTTCGGCCATTCCGCCCAGATCCAGCGCACCCGCAACGAGGGACACCTCTCCTTCCGCTACGAAGGCAATCTCGTCGTGTGGGATCCCGACGCCCCCCTGCTCGACGGAGGGGAGTGGAACTGGAAGCTCATCGACAAACCCGATCCGGGCAATCCCAAAGACGGCCTCGTCTTTCGCCGCAACCTCTATTGGCGCACCGACGGAAAGATTCCGGAAACCCTGACAAAAACACATTACTCGTGGGACGAGTGGCGCAAGATGGGCCGGGACGCCGGATCGATTTTCGCCGATCCGCTTTTTGAGGATCTCGCGAAGCGCGATTTCCGGCTCAAGGCCGGCAGTCCCGCCGAGAAAATCGGATTCACCCCCTGGGACCTCAGTCTTGCCGGGGTGAGAAAGGACGACCCTGCCTGGCGGGATCTCGCCGCAGAAGGACAGGTCTACCCAACCTGGGAAGCCGAGGCAAAACCTTGGCCCGCGCCGGAATACCGCATCGATCTGCAGGCCTTCGAGCGCGTCCCCGTCGGTGGTATCGGGATACGGAATGGAAAGTATGCCCGACCGGCCGAGCAAAAGTCCCTTGGCGAGGGGTTCGGAGTCAGCGAGGAGGCCGCCTCGCCGTTTCCCTTGCCGACTGGAGGGATTTCAAAACGCAGCCTCAAGGCCCAGGACAAACCGGACCTTCTCCACACCTACGACCCGGTCCTCGGCATCTATCCCCGATGGGAAGGAGGCACCTTTCAAGTCGTCTTCGATCTCATGGCCCGCGAGGGGGCCGACGGCTTTTTCGAGATGCGGATGAAAAACGGCGAGTTCGCCGCCGGGCCCTACCTGCGTTGGCAGGGGGGGAAACTCGTTGCGAACAATTCCACGAGCATTCCCCTGGGAGACCTGCCGCCGGGTGAGTGGGTCCGCATTGCAATCGAGGCGACAACGGGGGCCGGTCGCTACTCCATCATCCTCACGAAACGCGACGGAACGAAGTCGGAGTTCCCTAACCTCCCGTGCAAACCGACCTGGACGGACGCGGGCTACCTGCTTTTCTCCGGATTGAGCAATCAGGACACTGCCTACTTCATCGACAATCTCCGTCTCGTTCCCATCCGGATGGATTCGGTGACCGCGCCATAAAACGACGCAGCCGAGTCGGGCACCGCTTCAAAAACTTCCCTTTTTCATTGCGTCCACGCCCCGTTTTTTATCCACTGGTTCCCAATCCACTCTGAGAAGGAGCGGTGAGCGATGAAAGAAATCCTGAGAGCTTTTCCCCGCGTCATGGGAATCGTCAACATCAACGACGATTCCTTTTCCGGGGACGGCACGCTCGACGTGGCGAAGGCCCTCGCGCGGGCGGGTCAAATGATTCGCGAAGGAGCCGATGTCATCGACGTGGGAGCCGAGAGCGCGAGGACAAACCGAGGTGCCATCGCCGTGCGCGAGGAAATCTCCCGGCTCCTTCCCTTTCTCGACGGCTTCGAAGCTCTCTGCGCCGAGGCCCCCCCGCGCGACGAGTTGCAAATCTGGCCGCCCCTGCTCTCGGTCAATACCTGGCGACCCGAAGTCGTGGCCGCCGTGCTCCAATCCGGAAAAGTGGATATGATCAACGATATCGGGGGACTCGTCGAGGACACCAACGCCCGGCTTTGTTTCGAATTCGGAGCCGCCCTCCTCCTCATGCACACCGTGGGTGAGCCAAAGGTGCCCCACACGAGCCAGCGATATCCCGACATCTGGGAGGCGATGGAACGTTTCTTCGACGACCGCATTGCACGGGTTCGCCGCATCGGTCTCAGCGATGATCAGGTTCTCCTCGATCCGGGTATCGACTTCGCGAAACAGCGCGACGACAATCTCGCGATCTACCGCAATCTCGAACGCCTTCAGCGCTATGAATTGCCCGTCCTCCTCCCCATCTCCCGCAAGACCGTGATCGGCGAGGTGCTCGGGCTGCCCGATCCAGTCGAGCGCGACGCCGGCACCATTGCCTGCCTGGTGCGCGGCCTCGTCGCCCAGGCGAATCTGTTTCGAGTGCACCATGTCCGTGCCGTGGCCGACAGCGTGCGGGTCATCGCCGCAATCCAGGGCGGAATGTTGGTCCGTGACAGCAACGGGCTGTGTCGTTGAGCCGAAGAGATGCGGCCCGGGTCGGATTTCGACCCGCCCCCGATCACCGTCCCGCTCGCCGATTTCCGAAAGGGTCAGAATCTCACTCTTTCAGAAAGGTCAGGCCGGGATCGCCATCAGGGCTGCCGACGAGGAGGAAATGGAGAGTTCCGTCGTCGTTCAGCTTGATATCACCTACCATTTGCACATCGTCATCCTTGAGAACGAGAAGGCCATCCTCGTCGAGTGTCCACTCTCCGCTGAGCACTTCGTTCACGGCCCCTTCATAGGCCCACGAGAAAGTGCCGATAGCCGTGAGCGAAAGGGTGATGACCTTGTTCTCGGTGGATTTCGCCTTCCAGATCCCATGCAGCTTCTCGGCCACGATGGGGGTTTTGTCAGGTTCGGCCGGTTCCGGAGTGCTTCCCTTGTCTGCGTCCGGCCCCGGCGTGGCCGAAGTGGCGGAATCAGCGAGGAGCGATTTCAACTGCCGCGCGACAGTGTCGCTAGGTTGCAGGGTGGCAACACGATCGAACATCGTGTGAGCTTCCGAAAGATTCTCGCCGACCATATAGTGGTAGCCAAGGAGGAAATGTGGTTCGGGGGCATCGGGATGAGCCACGACGTAGTCCTCCAGTTTGCGGAACTGTTCCGTGTAGCGCTCTGGATTCTCATAGAATCCGATCATCGTATCCCAATCCCAGCCGGGACCGGACGCGAGGACTGAATGAAGCACGCCCGTTGCTTCGGAATACTTGCCGAGAGCATAGAAGGCAAGAGCGCGAAACTCGTGCAGCACCTGATCGCCGGGAGCGAACGCGATGGCTTCATCAATTGCTTGAGAGGCCGCCACATAGTCCCCCGCTTTGAACGCAGCGCGGGCGCGGTCCATCGCAGCAGTCGATTTCTCTGCGGCGGTTTCCGCAATCTCCTCGGAGGCAGGTTCGTTGTTCGCCGCGACGACGGTGATTGGCTCGGCGTAACGGATGATCGTCGTCGAAGTCGTCACCGGGGGTGCCACATAAGGATTGTAGTAGGTGTAGTATCCCGTGTCATATGCCAGACGGCCAAGCGTCCAGCAGGACAAACCCCACGGAACAAAGGATGCCGGGGAGGAGTAGTACACGCCGTAGCCGGGAGGGCAGTAGTCGAAAGCGGGCCGGGTGTAATAGGCGTAGCGGTTGGTCCAGTAGTTGTTCCATCCGTAGTTCCAGCAGCCGTGGTACCACGAATGATTGTAGCGAGCCCCCCACCAGGGCCGATATCCCCAGGCGGCAGGGCGATAGGCGTAATTCACCGAGTGACAGAAGGCCGGAGCAACGTAGGGGGAGCGATACGAGCCCGCATTTCGCCAGACACCGTAGCCTCCGCCCCCCGCGCCGTGGCTGCCGACGCGATAGTTGTACGCTCCCGCACCACCGGTGCCGCCGCTGCCACCAGAGCGAGAGCCTGCATAGGCTCGGCTGGCCACCGTGGTAATCCGAGGGGCCCGGTGCGACGCATGGCCACCTCCGCCAGCTTTCGCGGCCTGGGTGTTTGCCGCCACGATCCTTGTGCTTTGTGAACCTGCGGCCGGACGCACACTGGAGCGAGATGGTGTGCCCGACGTGCGCGGAGGGATGGATCCCCGGCTTGCCAGACTGTGCGCGGGGCTGGGGGAAGAGGGTCTCGCATTTGTCGTCGCCACCGCTCTCGAGGTGGGTTTCGGAGTCGGTTTGGCGATGGGTTTGGATGACGGATGGGGTGCGGAAACAGATCCGCGAGAAGAGGCTCGGGATCCCGATGAGGAGCGGGTCGCAAGCGATGGAGAGGATTTCCGGACCGGTTTCGGCGCGGGGGAAACACTGGTGTGCCGGGGTGGAACCGATCCTCTGGAGGCGATCGAAGGAGACGGTTTGGAAACGGGCTTTGGAGCGCTTCGCGTGGTGGCCATCGAACTCCGGGGCGGCTGGAATGAGCGCGGTGGGGAAACCCGACTCACCGGGGGGTTACTCTGGCGCGGCGCCACGCGGTTGAAGGAAGGTGCGTGAGTCGACTGCCGAGCCATCGCCGGAGGCCTCGAAACGGGAGCGCCCCGCGAGAGGCTGGGGCGGGACGGAGGAGCACTCGGTCTCGACGGGATCGCCCGGGGTGAAGCTGGAGTCGAAGAGGGTGCCCGTCCGCCGGAGGAACCTCCGCCGGAATTTCTCGGATTCCCCCGTCCCATCGCATCAATGGGTACGGGGCCAAAAGGTACGAGCAGCAAGGCCGCCGAACAGATGGCAAGCCGGTGGGAGGATTTGTTCATGTTCGCAAGGGAGGAGACGAGTGAATACACCGAGGGTGCATCCGATGAGACGATCACAGGGAAGGAATGATGCAAAGAATTTTCGGAATCGCCACGCAAGACCCGGAAAATTCTCCCATTTGACTGAGAAGCGGACCCGAAGGCTCTCGCTTGGTATTTGGCGATGGTTGCCCAACTCTCGCCCAATCAATCTGATTCTCGGAGGTCGATTGAAACCCGTGAGCGATGACATGATCGAATGATCGACCATTCCACAAAATCCAAACTCTCCTCATCAGGGAAACAAATCGAACAAATCAATGCCGGAACAAGGAGGAAGCAAATCGGCCGGGAAAAACGTACCCGTGGGAAGCAGACTCTTGCATTTTTCACCAGAAATTATTCGCCTGTCCCTTCGTTCTATGCTCATCACGCTCGCGGGCTGTTTCATCCCGGTGTCATTCTATTTGGCACAATGCGCGAAATGCTGCGGGAGATCGAAATGTTTGGGTTTTGAAAGAATCCTGTGCTAAACGAACCTTGCCTCTTGACCTAAGAGCCCGGAAAGATAACGTAGTTCACATGAGCAGCAACAGAAAGCGCCTTGGCCAGTTCTTCACACCTAGCAATGTCGCATCCTCGCTGGTCAAATGGGTCGCGCCGAGTCCCTCCACCCGATTGCTCGATCCTTCCTGCGGAGATGGAGCCTTCCTTCGCCATCACAAGAAGTCCGTCGGAATCGAACTCGATCCAGCGCAGGCCTGGCAGGCTCGCGAAAACGCTCCTTCCGCCCTCGTTCACTGCGGAGACTTTTTTGTTTGGGCGGGCAAGACCCGGGAACGATTTGAGGCTATCGCTGGAAATCCCCCATTCATCCGTTATCAATCCTTTTCTGGGGCGGCCAGGGCCCAGGCTTTGGCCGCCGCCAGCCTGATGGGAGGAGATTTCAGCGCACTCACTTCGTCATGGGCGCCGTTCATTCTCGTTTCTGCGGGCTTGTTGAAGCCAGGCGGGCGAATGGCTTTCGTCGTTCCCGCCGAAATCGGTCATGCCAACTACGCCAAAGTTCTGATCGAGGCACTTTGCTGTCACTTTTCGGACGTCCACGTCGTGGCCTGCAGGCGCAAACTTTTTCCTGAGATTTCGGAGGATTGCTGGCTTCTCTCCTGCCACGGATTTGGAGGGAGAACTGAGGCAATCCGCCTGACATCAGTGGATGATTTTGTTCCCGCTTCAGTACCTCCTGATGCGGACCGGACGGTTGCACTCTCCGAATGGCGTTCCATGGGTGGCCGATTGCGACCCTTTTTGCTGCCTGCGAAGTCGTTGGAACTCTACCAGCAGCTCACCGAGGCGGCGGAAGTGCGCCGATTCGGCGACTTGGCTTTCGCGAACATCGGATACGTCAGCGGAGCGAACGAATTCTTTCATCTTCGCCCGAGCGAGGCACGTCAACTCGGCATTCCGAAGGAGGTCTTGAGCGTCACGATCCGAAAGGCAAGCCAGCTGCCGAAGGGATCGGTAGGTCATGCCGATATCGCCCGATGGATCGCCGACGACGAATCAGTCTTTTTGCTCAACCTGAAGGGGGTCGATCCGCTGCCGGAACCAGTCCGAGCGTATTTGTCCTCCGAACGCGCCGAAGAAGCACGCAAAGCCTACAAGTGCCGGTCGAGATTGCCGTGGTACTCAGTCCCGGATGTAAAAGTGCCGGACGGATTTCTGACAGTGATGAACGGACGTACTTCCGCGCTCGTCCGGAATGCCGCCGGATGCGTCTGCACAAACTCCTTACACGCGGTGAGACTTCGCAACGGGGAGGACTTTCGGGAGTTGCAGGACGGGTGGGAATCCCCTCTCGCCGAATTGGGCGCAGAGATCGAAGGGCATCCGCTCGGCGGCGGCATGTTGAAGTTGGAGCCGAAGGAGGCGGCGAGGATACCGATTCCCGGAAGGCGTTTTCGACTCTCCGAAGGTAATCGTGAGACTCTCCTCCTTGCCATCGACAAAATGAGGGAGTGGCGTCATTGTGGGGCACGATCCACTCATGCCACCATTTCTCAACCTAACTGAAGCCCTGGCGGCTTTTGCTTCTTTTGCCGACAAGACGCAAAGTCTGGGACACATTCGCCCGATCCATCAGCACATCGCAATGAGACTGGTTCTCGAGGGAGGATTTCTTCCTAACGAGATCCTACCCCATCCCCCATTGCGGGCGAGTTCCGAACGGAGTCAATGGCTGCTCGAATATGCCCCGGGCGAGGAAAATGCGTCGGAACAGACCGTGCTCGGCGGCTTGAAGTCCAAAAAGATTGATGTGGTCGTTTCCAAAGCCGGCGTGGGTCCGGTAGTGGCCATTTCGGTCAAGGGAACGACGGGCGCATTTCGCAATCTCACTAACCGGATGGAAGAGGCGATCGGAGATTCGACGAATGTCCATCTGATGTATCCGGGGTTGGTATACGGGTTCTTCCAGGTCATTCGCGCCAATCGACGTGGTGAAACCGGGGTCGAAGCAAACGATGTCGCGGTGGATCTCAGTGGCCAGGCTGTCGAATCGATCCGCCGGTATCACGACGCCTTGGCCGAACTATCGGGGCGTCGTTTTGTGCGGGACGATCTCACCCGGTATGAACGGGTCGCCTTCGCGCTCGTGGAGCCGGGGACACCGGTTCTTGGTGCAGTCCTGCGCAATTTCCCCGTTCCGGAAAGTCCTCTCCGGATCGAAGGATTCTTCAAGGACCTGCTGGAACGTTATGATCTACGGTTCCCCTATGTGGGGGCTTCCGTCCCGAATCTGAAGCGAGTTGTTTGGTCGAAACAATCGCCGATTCTGCTTGAACTGGGCAAGGAATCCGAATGGGAGACGAAATTGGGGTTTCATCCGAGGGTCGAGTAGCAAATCCTGGGCTCTTTCACCCAAGAGTTTTCTCTACTCGGCATGTGAAGTGACGAGGGCAGAAATTGTCGCATTCGATTTCACAAAGAGTTCCTTTCACACCCATGCGACTTCTCCCCTGCTTGTTCGTCAGTTCGATGCTTCCCGCTTTCCCGGACTTGGCGGAGTCTCCGTTGTTCCGCGATTTCGTCGGCATCAACGGCCATACTGTGCGGTTCAAACCCGATCTCTACCAATCCGTGTGCCGGATCGTCTACGGCTATCATCCGGCGGGGTGGGATCTCGCCAAGAACACCGGCACCCTTCCCGAATGGCCCTTTGCCAAAGCAATTATTCGCCTGCTACCATAGCAAAACCATCTGGGGGAGGCGAGCGAGCCTGTCCCTTAGTTTCCAATCCGCCACGATGTCTGTATTGATGGGTCAACACGCCGCGCCCGGTTGCCACAGGGAAGAGTTGATCGGATGCGCTCTTTCGTGTTTGCTCGCAGGGTGAACAAAGCGATCCATCGACTCCTCATCCATGTCGGGCAGTTGTGGCTGCTCGCGTGGGAGGTCATCGTGTCGCTCGTCACCACCGGAGCGCGGGTGCGCCCGACCTGCCACCAGATCGTGTCCATCGGAGTGGGCTCGCAGCTCGTCGTCATCATTACGGGTGCCTTCACCGGCGCGGTCTTTGCTGCACAGGCATATTTCAAGTTCAACGAACTCGGACTCGCCTCGGCCACTGGCCCCGTCGTCTCCATCGCGATGTGCCGGGAACTCGGGCCCGTCCTCGCCGCCCTCATGGTCGCTGGCCGCATGGGTGCCGCGATGGCCGCCGAACTCGGAACCA
>CALDKL010000361.1 GCA_937898895.1 uncultured Verrucomicrobiae bacterium
GAGCTGATTTTTAATACGCAAAAAATACATTTTGTGCACGAATTTAGCGATCACTACACTAGGCGAGGGCCTGGGACAGAATCAGGGGGTTCCCCTTCATTTTCCCGTCCTCAGGGAAAAATGGCCACCACAATCGCCAGGAAAAGGTTTCGTTCCGGTCACCTGATTCCGTAGAGGGCGGCGAGGGCCTGGGATTCTTCCTGGAGGTCGGCCCTCAGCTCCGGCGGAGAAAGCACCTCTGCCATCGTGCCCCAGCTCAGAATCCACCGACGGATCTCTTCGAAACTGCTGAGTTCGAGCGTCATGATCAGTCCTTCGGACGATCCGTCCGTCCACTCGATCTGCTGACTGGGATGCCAGCGACGTTCCGAGACGAGGCGAGCGGCCCACCCGGAAAAGCGCAGCCGGATGAGTCGCCGCATTCCCTGCTCGGATGGATTGTGCCAAACCCCGAAGCTGCCGCCGAGGTGGTCGCTCAGGGAAAAATCAGCCGGTCTCAGGAAACGGGTCTTTCCCAGGCGGATCCGACGCATCCGCTGGAGAGCGAAGGTGCGACGCGCCTTGCGATCAGGATCGTAACCGATGACATACCAGCCACCGTCGAATTCGGTGAGGTGATAGGGTTGGAGGCGGCGAGGTTCCCATTCCTCGCTGTCGATCTTGCGATAGTCAAAGCGCAACTCAGCGGACTCCAGGATGGACTTCGCCACCTTCTCAAAGAGGGCGACATCCGCTGGCACGACTCCGGAATCCCTCGCCGAAAAGACCTCGTCGAGATCCGACCAATGAAAGGAGATCTCTCCCGCAAGGGTCGAGGAAAGGCGGCGAAAACTGTCGCGCAGAGCCGCTTCCAGAGGGGAACCCTGGAGCGGTTCGATCGCCTTGCGGGCGAGGAAGAGAGCGACAATGTCCTCCACCGAGATCCGGAGCAGAGGAAAGTCATGGACGGGCCCCTCGTAGAAGAAGCCGTGGCGGAGGTTGTCGTAGTGGAGAGGTAGGCCGAGATCGCGCTGCATGAAGGAGATGTCCCGCTGGATCGTCTTCTGGGTCACTCCGATTTGTTCGGAAAGGATGCGGCAGTTGGGAAACCGTCCGCGCCGGATCGCCTGGTGGATCGCAAAGATCCTCTCGATCGGCCTCCTCGTGGAGCCGTTGCGTTGTTCGGTGCGGGAGCGTTTCCGGGGCGCGGAGCGTTTCTTCATCGGCGGGACACTACCATTGATCCGGTTCCGACCTCGTACTTTTCCGGATTTTTTGAATAGGGTGGGTCCGCGATTGTCCCACCCCCTGTGGCATTGTATCCACATGAACGAGAATTCCAATCCCCACCCCTCCACGCAACTCACCACCGAAATCGCCTTCATCCTCGACCGTTCTGGTTCGATGACGCCCCATACTGCGGCGGCGATCAATGGATTCAACGACTTCCTCGCCGAGCAGCAGCAGGTCGAAGGAATCGCCAGGCTCACGCTCGTGTTCTTTGATGATGTCATCGAGGTGCCCGTCGACAACATTCCCCTCTGCGAAATCGTCCCCCTCGACGAAGATACCTACAAGACGCGAAACTGCACCGCCCTACTCGATGCCATCGGTCTGACGATCGATTCCTTCGAGAAGCGGATCAATGCCCTGCCGGAGTCTTCGCAGCCGAGGCAGGTGATCTTCGCCATTTTCACCGACGGCCTCGAGAATGCCTCGAGCCGCTATACCTGGAAAGAGGTCGCCGCAAAAATCGGTAAGCAGCAGGAGAAGGGCTGGCAATTTCTCTTTCTCGCCGCCAATCAGGATGCCATTGCCACTGCCGCGCAAATGAACATCCACGCGGACAATGCGGCCACGGCCAGTTTCAGCGAAAAGGGGGTCCACAGCTCGGCCCGCGCCTTCAGCCGCAAAACGCGGGCACTCCGTGAGTCGCTTTGCGAAGAAGATTTGCGGGCGCCGAACCAGGACCTCAACTTTTCCATGGAACAGATCCTGAAAGAGGAGGAGGAGCGGGAATGAGGGAGTGCGAGGGTTGAGGCTCGATTGGATCCGTCGGAACCGAGAGAGAGCGTGTTTGCGGTTCGTTTCGACGGATCGGGGAAAGTTTCGAGTCCGTGGGACTGAGAGATACCATTGCTGCGGATTCGAAACGGTCAGGGAGGGATTCGAACCCTCGGTACCCTTTTGGGGCACGCTTCTTTAGCAAAGAAGTGCTTTCGACCACTCAGCCACCTGACCCTGTCGAAACAATGATGTTGTTTCCGCTACCGAGCCTTGCGGCGGGAGCGGACGGGAACGATGCCCGTAGAGATGCGGGGCGTCAATTGCTTTTCTGCTTTCGTTGGAAAAAGCGCAGGACTTGCGCAAAAACTTCGCGAACAGGGAGCCTGAAGATCTCCTGCTGGGTGGAGAGCTTGGGAGAGGTGACTCGCCGGGCTGGTGCGCCGAGGATTTCCCTGTCCCATTGTTTCACGCAACTTCAGCCGTTCGGGGAAGGGTGCTTTCCCAAGCCCGGATTTCTCACACCCCTTCATCGCGAGACGCCGAGAGGAGCCGTTCCCGC
>CALDKL010000362.1 GCA_937898895.1 uncultured Verrucomicrobiae bacterium
CGCTCTCACAACTTAATCTGACAAATCACTGGCTCCGCTTCGCGGGCCACCTCTCATTGCTCCCTACCCACAGCGAAGCTATCGGGCGTCGCGCCCATTCTCCTGTGACACGCGGGAACCCTCGCGACAAAAGGGCTTACGAGTCACCCGGCGTCGAAACGCAACACGCCGCCGACCCTTTCCGGATCCGGCGGCGTTGCTTGCGGGATTTTGCTTCTCCTGAATCCGTATTCAGGCAAACAGATTCAGGACCGGTTCGCCCTTGGAGGCCACGGTGAAGGGGCGTTTGCTGGGACTGTACAGCACCTGATCGAGCGGCAAGCCGAGAGCATAGGCGATCGTCGCGTTGAAGTCCTGGATCTTCACTGGATTTTCCACCACGTTCTCTCCCCCTTCATCGGTCCTCCCGTATGTGATTCCGCCCTTCATTCCTCCGCCTGCCAGCACGGAACTGAATGCCTTGGGATAGTGATCGCGTCCGGCATTCTGATTGATCCGCGGAGTTCGCCCAAACTCGGTGGTTAGAACAATGAGCGTGTCCTCCAGTTTGCCACGGCGCTCGAGGTCGCTCAGCAAAGCCGACATCCCCTGATCGAGCACCTCACAACGCTCCGGCGCGGAAACAAAGACGTTGTTGTGCATGTCCCATCCACCGTAACCCACCTCCACCGCCCGCACATCGTTTTCGATGAGCCGTCGAGCAAGGAGGCAGCCCTGGCCAAAGGGATTGTTCCCGTAACGCTCGCGCGTCATCTTGTCTTCCTCGCCGAGGTCGAAAGCCTTGAGGTCGCGGCTCTGCATGATGCGCACGGCATCGTCGTACATCTGGGTGTAAGCGCGAACCTGCTTCACATTGTAGCGCTGATGAAACTCGGCATCGAATTCACGGGCGAGTGCGAGGCGATGATCGAACTCCTCCTGCTTCCCATTGCGAAGTTTTGAATTCTTCAATCCCGCGAGAGGATCATTGATCGCCAACGGCTCATACTCGGGTTCGAAGAAACCACCCCCTCCGTTGATCCGACTGTCGGCCCCGATGTAGACGGAACCCGGCAGATTCGGATTGAGCCGCCCCTTGAACTTCAGCGCCCAGGCTCCGATGCCGGGATGGCGAATGGTGGCGCGTTGTTCGTAACTGGTGTGCATCAGGTAATTGCCCTGATCGTGGGCGCCGGCAGTCGAGGTCAGCGACCGAATGATTGCCAGCTTGTCGGCTTGCTGGGCAAGCCGGGGAAGCAGGGCGGAGATCTTCACATCGTCCACGTTCGTATCGATCGTCTTGGTTTCCCCCTGGTTCTCGTGTCCCGGCTTTGTATCGAAGGTGTCGAGGTGGGTCATCCCCCCGTTCATGTAGAGATAGATGACATGCTTGGCGGCACCGGCGCGCTCGGCGAGCCCGAGATTGGGCCCCAGGGCGGCTCCGCTGCGGGTGGTGAGCCCCAGCGCACCCACCCCGAGGAAGGTTTTGGCGGTTCCCTCGAGAAAGCGGCGGCGGCTCCATTCGTCGGATGTGAAGGCGGATTTCATGATCGGGCAACAGGGACGGCGGGTTGGATGACAATACAATGAGTACGGGTCGGAAAATTCACTGAATGAAGATGAACTGCTGGGTGTTGAGCAGCGTCCAGACGAGTCCGGCAGTTGCTGAGTCCCCTCCTGCGGTGATCTCGGCACGAGCCATTTCCATCTCCCGGGCGGTAGGCTCGCGTGTGAGCATGCCCTGGAAAATCATGCGGATCTTCGCATCGGCATCCCCGGCTTCGTGGAGGCGTCGGCCGAACACGGCAAACTGGTTGGTGAGGGCATCCACCATGGGTCCATTGAGCAGGTTCAGCGCCTGGGGGACGGAGGCGTTGTTCGATGCATTCTCGATCACTTCGCGGTCGGATTGACCGAATTCACGGAGAAAGTGTCCGCGCCGCGCGGGCGACTCGAGTTCGGAGGCACGGGCCATCTGGCTCACGAGATTCGTGTAGGTTCGGTAATCGTTGCGCTGGCGATCCCGCCAGGCTCTTTGCTCCTTCTTGTCAAGATCCGCAGGCGGCTGCGGCATCTCGGGTTTGGGCAGCTTTGTCAGGACAGCCTGCTCTCCGGCCCCTTCGCCCTGCATCATCGCTCCGGATCCGGTCATCTGCATTTCCGACATGCCCACGGCGGCCAGAAGATCTCGTCCGTCCACTTTTGCGCCGACATTCTCATAGGCGATCTCATTCACTGCCTTGCGGGCTTTCCCCCGGATCGTGTTGAGTTCCCCGCGAAGCTTGTCGAAGCGAGCCTTGTCCCCGGCCTCGAGTGCTGCCGCGATCTGCTTGCGGACTTTCTCCTCCTGGGGCATGATCGAATCGTAGGCATCCGCGACCTTGTCCATCATCGCGAGGTATTCCTCCTCGCCACGCCCCTCGAGGGCCTGGTGAATCCGTCGCACCCTCTCCACCGAGGCCATCTGATCCGCAATGCGGGGGCGATAGCTGTCCGCCTCGGGCAGGGCCAGGGTCACGATGGAATCCCAGATCTGTTCGGCGCTCATACGGCGAAGGAGGGGCCCTGGGAAATAGTAGTGTTCACCCATCACGACTTCTGCCTGATTCGCACCGCGCTGGTAGGTCCTGGTGTTGAAGAGAACCTCCTGGTATTTCCGCGTGTCGAAATCGAGGGTTTTCATCATCTCCTCGAGGTAGGCAAGCAATTCCGGGTTCGAGACGGGAGTCACGTCCGTGAGTTCATCGACCGGCCCGAACACCCCGTGACCCAAGACCCGCTTCCAGAGCCGCTTGGCGATGACGCGGGTGAAGTTGGGATTCTCCTTCGAGGTCATCCACGCGGCGTAGGCATCGATCTCGGAATCGCCGATTTTTGTCAGGTCGATCTCCTTGCCGAACATGGTGCGAGCCGTCACCGCCGCAAAAGGTTTGGCATCGTCGTACTGGTAATCGTGGGGAAGCTTCAGGGTTCTTTCGAGTTCGGAGGCGCGGACGTAGCGGAGCGGGTCGTAGACCTCGTTGAGGGCTTCGTTGATTCCCCGATTCTTTTTCTCGTAGACGGCAAATGCCCCCATGGCCTTTTCCGCCGTGCTGCGGAATTGGGCATCGGTCATGCCGAGGCGTTTCAGATAGTCGGGATACTTTTTGTCCTCCACGAATCGCTTGAGCCTGGCTTCGTTCTCGATCTGGGGGAACTTGGCATTGCCGACCATCTTCTGATGGAGGTTGGTCCGTTCCGCCCGCTGCCGCTGGATGAGGGCCAGTCGATTCCCGGACTCATACTGGCGAGCATCCATCCCGTAGGAGAAAGCGGCCATCTGGTAGAAATCCATCTGCGTCCATTTGTCGAAGGGGTGATTGTGACACTGGGCGCACTCGAGGCGGACACCGAGGAAGATCCGCACCGTGTTCGACATGTTGTCGAGGGGCATGCCCCGGTCGCGAATGTAGTAGCCAACGGCACCGTTGTCCCAGATCATGCCACGCGCCGAGACCAGTTCGCGAACGAACTCATCATACGGTTTGTTCGTGCGGATCGCGTCCTTCACCCAGAGCTGGTAGGCCGATTCCGCCTGGCTCGCGCCCACCCCGAGAGCAGAATTGATGCGCAGGACATCGGCCCAGAAATTGTAGGCGTGGCTCATGTGTCCCTCGCTCTCGAGCAAGTCGGCGATGAGCTGCTCTCGTTTCCGTGGATAATCGGAACCGTGAAAATTCTCGGCTTCCTCAATCGTCGGAACGCGGCCTGCGATATCGAGATAGGCACGGCGGACAAACGTCGCATCATCGATGGCCTCGTTGGGCTTCAGCCCCTGTTTCGCGAGCATGGCCTCGACGAGCGCATCAATCTTCGCCGCCGCAGCGGTGACATCAAACTCCTTTGCCGGGCTCGGTTTTGATGCCGGAGCGGGCTCCTTCTGGGTCCCCGTCTCCGCAGAGCGGAGCGGGCAAACCATCGCACTTGCGAGGAGGAGCGACAAGAGGGGCACGGAAGGTTTCATAGCAAATGGTTAACTTCATTGTAGAATACCCGGAACGGCCCCAAACGTTGCAGTTTCCGACCCGACACGATAGCGCCCCCGGGAGTGACCCGAAGGAGCTATCCGACCGGGTTCAGTTCTCGAGTGGAGTCTCTTTCAGGAGATCTTCCGGCTTGAGGAACATTTGCACGTCCTTCGTCGCCTCCCGCTGTGCCTTCACCTGGGCCGGAGTCACCACGGCAGCCTGATTGCCCCAGGTGTTTCGCACGAAGGTGAGCACGGCGGCGATTTCCTCATCCTTCAGAATTGCCTTGAACGCCGTCATCGGCGGCACGCCTTTGGTCGGATCATAGGTCGTGCCGTTCACCGTGATCGGCCCCCAGAGGCCATGCAGCGTGAGGCGGATGAGCCGCTCGGGACTGCCCGTAACCCACGGGCTGTTCACGAGCGGAGGATAAATGTTCACCATCCCCTGCCCGTTCGCCTGATGACAGGTGACGCAGTGTGCCTCGCGGTGGAAGACCTCCGAACCCAGTCGGTAGACTTCGGCGTCGGCACTGGAAAAA
>CALDKL010000363.1 GCA_937898895.1 uncultured Verrucomicrobiae bacterium
CCTCTCGCGAAAGGATCTCGGCGACGACCGCGCCTGCGGCATCGGCCTCGTCCTGCTCACGACCCTGACATTGATCTCCAAAGGGCGGCTCATCGAGATTGAGGCGCTCTTCACCGCCCTCACCGGCATCGCCTGTTTTCTCTGGATCCGGCTCTGGAGGGATCGCCGCTCTCCGTGGCTCGTCTGGACACTGCCCTACCTGTTTCTCGGACTTGGCTGCCTCGTGAAAGGCCCGATCCACCTGCTCTTCTGGCTTCCCTTTGTCTTCGCCACCCTATGGTTTGCCCGCGAACTCCGCAGCCTTTTTCATCCCGCTCATGGGTTCGGATGGCTCCTCATGGGCATGATTTTTCTACCCTGGGTGTATCTCAACGTCCGTGCGGTTGGGGCCGGGGATCAATCGGTGGGCAACTGGATCGAGGAACTGGCCGTGCGCGGCGATGTATCCCGGATGGAGTGGGGGCGATGGCTGACCAATCCGATCCGGATTCCCGGCGGATTTCTGCCCTGGACGATCCCTCTGGCGTATGCGCTCTGGCATTTTCGCCGGACGAAAGATGCCTTCCGCCGCGGCACTCATGGCGACGCCGTCCTCGCGGGTAGCCTTTGTGCCGTGGCAAGCGGGTTTGTCCTCGTTTGCCTGACGCCCGGCGGACTTCCCCGTTACCTCATGCCGGTCTATCCGCTGGCCGCCCTGGCCACTGTCAGTCTCTTTTTCCGTCTCCCTGAGGCAACACGGATGCGATATGAGACCTTCGGGCTTCGCTTTCACCGTCTCCTTGTTCCGGTGCTCCTGGTGGCACCGGGGATTCTGGCACAGGTCGCCTCGAAGCGGGGAGAATCCGTTTCTCTGTTGCTGGTGTTTGCCGGATTGGTCGCCACCGGGTTTGCCGGATGGCTCGTCCTTGTCCGATGGAAATCCCGTTCCGTCTTTCTGACCACCCCCATTCTCATCGCGGCGGGGGGCCTCGGGCTGCTCCCGGCCATGCAACCCTTTCAGGGGGATCGCGACACCTTTCGCAAGGCCGCCCTCGACATTGCGGGACGAGTGGAGGCACAGGATCGCATCGTCGTTTTCGCGGACGCCGAATTTCGCAATCGCCTCACCAAGCACCTGCGTCTCCTCTACTATCTCCGCGAGCCGATCGACGGGATCGGGGAATCGGGTTCGGTCCCGTCCGACACCAGGCTGCTCCTCGGTCGCCCCGAGGCCGCAAGCGCAATGCGCGAAATCCTGGGTCGTGCGCCCGCTCAGGAAGAGACCCTCACGATTCGCGGAATCCCCCTGCTCGTCTGGTCTCTCTGATCTGGACAGCAAGCGTCACACACAGAGCCACGAACTGACAAGGGCCACAGCTCCGCCGAGGGGTGGAAAAGTCCCGCTCCATGGAAGACAGGGTCCGCTCACCGCCCCGCCTTCTCCTCCCCTGCGGTCATGACGGCACGGCGGCGACGGAGACGGCGGACAAAGAACCCACCCAGCGCCAGCCCCAGCAAGCCTAGCGTGCCGGGCTCAGGCACTGCCGTGAGGGTGATCGCCGTTCCTCCCAGGTCGTCGTATT
>CALDKL010000364.1 GCA_937898895.1 uncultured Verrucomicrobiae bacterium
GAATCGCCGCACGCCGGGAAGCATGGCGCTTTGCCAAGCGGATCGCGAGATCGCCGATGCGACCGGTCGGATCGCCGATGCCCATGCCTGGCCCACCCACGGCCGCCCCCTTCGGAAATTCCCCTTTTTCGTCACGGCACAACTCGGCAACAAGTTCCTCCCCCTCGACGCCGCTCTGCTGGCGCGCGAGGAAAAGACGCTCGGCTATTTCGGTTTCACGCCCGGCCATCTGCGCCACATCGGCGGCGCATGGCTGATGAAAGGCAACTCGTACTGCGATCCCGACCTGGAAAAAATGCGAACCCAATTCGCGGGTGCGGCGGCCGAATTCCGAAAGGCGGGCGGCAAGGTCAGCGAGATCGCCTTCTGCGAACTGACCGACGAACCGACCGGCCAGGCCCTCGACCTCATCGCCCGGGACACGAAGTATCTCGAAGCGTTCCGCGCATGGCTGAAGGCAATGGGTGAGACGCCCGAGGACTTGCTCGTGAGCGACTGGGAGGCCGTGCGGATCGTCACGGCTGAACAACGCGAGTCGTTTCCCGCACTCTATTATTTCTCCCAGCGATTCCGCACGCGAGCGCTCGGCGACTTCATGGCGGTGCAGCGAAAGCTCGCCGAAGAAGCCTACGGCGGGACCTTTCCGGTGCTGGCGAACTTCAGCGACGGGGCGATTTACGCAGGAAACTTTTACATGCAGGGCGTCGATTATTTCGAGCTGCTCGATTCGCCGGATCAAAATGCGATCTGGGGAGAGGACTGGTCGAACGGTGCCTCCACCTATCAATGCGCCTCGTTCAATGTGGACCTGATGCGTGCCGCCGCGCGGGATCGCGGACAGATCATCGGTCATCACCTCATTGCCCATTCGGGCCGGAAGCCCTGGGACATCAAGCTCAAGGCGACCAGCGAGACAGGGCGGGGCGTGAAGATGCTGAACAACTTCTGCTACGGTCCCTCCTGGGCGACACACGAGGGCGGCCCCTACTGGCGCTCGCACGTATGGTATGCCAAGCCCGAGACCTGGACCGCCAACGCGGCGCTGACCCGCGAGATCGGGGCGGTCGAGGACATGCTGCTCTCCGCGATGCCCGCGCCCGCCAGGGTGGCTCTGCTCTACAGCTCGGCGAGCGATGTCTGGACCGTCGATGGCAACCTCGCCTATGGCTTTGACCGGATGCACACCTGGCTCGCGCTGACTCACGCGCAGATGCCGGTCGATGTCGTTTCGGAAGCACAGGTGGCGAAGGGGGCACTGGATCGCTACGCGGTCTGTTATCTCTCCGGACCCAACCTCCTCCGCTCTGCCGCAGAGAAACTGAAGGCCTGGGTGCAGCAGGGCGGCACCCTCTGGCTCACGGCCGGAGCGGCCTCGCGCGACGAGTTCCATCGCCCCCTGCCCTTGCTCGACGACCTCCTCCCAGGCGAGCGCGGCGAGGTGCTCGATCTGCAGCGACACACCTCCTCGGGGCGCTATCTCGCGCTGCTTTCCGCGAAAGAGGAGGTCCGTTGGGAAAAGGGAGTGGCCGAGGTCCTCGCCGTGAAGGAGCCGATCAAGCCTCGGGCCGGTGCGGTGACTCTCGCCACTTTCCAGGACGGATCACCTGCGATCCTTCGAGCTTCGGCGGGAAAAGGCACGGTTTATTCCATTGGTTTTCTGCCTGCTCTTTCCTATATCAAGTCGGCACTCGATACCCGAAATGCCCTGCAAAAGAAAGTCGATGCCGGCGAAGCCCTGTCCCCCCCCGAGAGGGAGGATGTGGTTCTGTTAGAAAGAACCGCCAACCCCTGGCAATTTCCTGCGGCGCTTCGCGACCTGCTCCTCGCGCCCGTCCGTGCGGCAGGGGTCACTCCGCCGATTCAGTGCGATGTCGCGCTCGTGGATGCCGTCTTCATGCCACATGACAGCGGAATCCTCATCCCGCTGGCGAACTACACCGCTAAACCGATCGAGCGTCTCAGCCTCCGCGTTTCCGTGCCTCGCCCCATCGCGAGAGTCGAATCCGCCGTGCGCGGCGAGATCGACTTCCGGCAGTCTTCGCCGGACACGGTGGAACTGTCGCTGCCGTTGGAAAATAACGATTTTCTGAAACTGCTCTATCCGTGACGAACCTTCCGGATCGAGACCGAAAGGGTAAATGGGATCGAGGAGCGGCGCTGAGTCGCCGGGCGCAAGGCACCGAGTGAATTCAGAAGAGACCCGCTCAGGTTCGGGTTTCCCGGCGACGGAGTCTCTCGTGGCACCTTTTTTCAGAAAGGGTCTTTACTTTCTGTATTGATATGTCTATTTCTCTATTGAAATGGCATCTGCCCACCAGATTCCCGTTCTGCAAAAGGCCCTCCGTGTGATCACGGCGATCGCGGAGGGCGCGTGCGAGCCGACGATGCGGTCGCTCTCCGATTCCCTGAAGGTCGCTCCGGCGACCTGTTACCGGATCATCCAGACCTTTGCGCATGCCGGTTGGGTGCGGGTGCGCGGGGACGGGCGATGCGAGCTGGGCGCGGGGCTTCTTCCACTTCTGCACCGTCTGCAAAGCCACAACCTGCTGAGCCAGCGCATGATGGAGGCGCTCCGTGAATTGACGGCGGCCACCGGCGTCACGAGCAAGGTCAGCGTGCGCGACGGCGATGAGGCGATCACCTTGCTGCGAGAGGACTCGCCCCAGCCGATGTCCCTTTCCGTTCGGCCAGGAGCACGTTTTCACCTGACCTATGGAGCCTCCGGGGCGGTGCTGCTGGGTTCGTTGCCAGACCAGGAGATCGAACAGGTCATCCGGCGCGCCCCGAAGGAGTGCTGGCAGTGGCAGAAGCCCGATGATGTCTGGCGGCGCATCGAGGAGACCCGCCGGGATGGCGTGGCCACGGATCACGGGTGGTATCGCCCGGATGTGTTCGGCATTTCGGTGCCGCTCCTGGATGCCGGGGGCGAACTGCAGGGCTCACTGACCCTGACCGGCCTCCTTCACGGCCACTCGAAGACGCAGCTCGCCGGATTCCGCCGCCTGCTCCTGCGCAAGGCCGCCGAACTCAATCGACCGTCCAATACCAGCCCCCGCGCTCCGTGAAAATCATCGACCTCAAGGCCCGCACCGTCGCCATCCCGCTCAACGCACAGTTGCGTCACAACACCGGCGTACATCCGGGCTATTTCCTGCGCACCATCATCGAAGTGGTCACGGATGAAGGCATCGTGGGCCTGGGCGAAGTGGGCGGTGGCGACCAGCGCGGCGCGATGATGAAGCTCAAGCCGCGCATCCTCGGTCTCGATCCCTTTCATCTCGAAGTGATCAAGCTCAAGGTGCTGCGCAGCATCTACTACCTGTCGAACTCGCGTCTCTACGCGGCCATCGAGATGGCCTGCCTCGACATCCAGGGCAAGGCACTCGGGCGTCCCCTCTCCGACCTCATCGGCGGGCGCGTGCGCGATGCGGTGCCGATGATCGGCTACCTGTTCTGGCGCTACGACCGGCCGCAGGGAGGCGACGACACGCGCGCCGAGGACATGGCCGATCTCTGCGAGGAACTGCACGGGACACTCGGGGTGAATTCGATGAAGCTCAAGGCGGGCGTGATGCCGCCGGAGGAGGAGGCGCGTGTCCTCGAGCTTTGCCGCGAGCGCCTAGGGGCTTCCTTTGGCCTGCGGATCGATCCGAATGGCACCTGGTCGGTCGCCACGGCCACGCGCATCGGGCGGCGGCTCGAACCGCTGGACCTGGAGTATTTCGAGGATCCGGCGTGGGGGCTGGAAGGCAACGCGGCGGTCCGCAGGGCGGTGCGCATTCCCATCGCAACGAACATGTATCCCGCGAAGTTCGACGATCTCGGCCCCGCCATCCGGCAGGGTGCGGTGGACATCGTGCTGACCGATCTGCACTACTGGGAAGGGCCGCGCGGCGTGAAGGACCTCGTCGCAGTCTGCCGCACCTTCAACCTCGGCGTGGCGATGCACAGCGGCGCGGAGTTCGGCGTCGAACTGGCCGCCATGCTGCACACCGCCGCCACGATCCCGGAGATGCGGTTCGCGGGCGACGCGCACTATCACTATCTCACCGACGACATCATCGAGGGCGGTCTGATGCGTTATGTGGATGGAAACATCGCGGTGCCGACCGGGCCGGGTCTGGGCGTGCGGCTCGATGAAGAGAAGATGCGCCGCTACGAAAAAACCTTCGAGGAGAAGGGCGACTACTACGCCCGCTTCCATCAGGATCCGCGTCGTCCGGAATGGTATCCGATCATCGGCGGGACGTGAACCCCATGACCCGAAACTTGTTTCCATGAAGCTGACCGACCTGACCTGGCCCGAAGTCGCCGCGATCGACCGCGAGGTGGTCGTCGTCTCCCCCATCGCCGCACTGGAGCAGCACAGCCTCCACCTGCCCTTCGCCACCGATGCGATCCTGTGCGGCGCGGTGGCGGAGGGTGTCGAGGCGGCGCTGCCGGACGACGTGCTGCTGCTGCCGGTGCAGTGGCTCGGTGCGTCCATGCACCATCTCGGCATGGCGGGCACGCTCAGCGCGGAGAATGAGACCTACCTCCGACTCGTCGCGGAGCCGCTGCGCTGCCTGCTGCGTCACGGCTTCCGGCGGCATTTCGTGCTCAACGGCCACGGCGGAAACAAGGACGGATTTCACCTCGCCCTGCGGCAGCTCATCGTGGAATTCCCCGGCACGGAACTCTGCGGGGCGAGCTACTGGGAGGCGGCGGAGAAGGAAATCGCCGGGATTCTCGAAGGCCCGCGCAAGTCAGTCGGCCACGCCTGTGAATGCGAGACCGCGATGATGCAGGCCCTGCGCCCCGACCTCGTGCGACAGGCGGAAATCCGCAACGACCTGCGGGCGATGCACCAGCCTCCGGAATTGCGCGGAGTCTTTGTCGCGCCGGACATGAAGGCACAAACCGAGCAGGGCGGCGTCGGCTACGCGGAACTCGCCACGGCGGAAAAAGGCCAGCGGCTTCTCGAGGCCATCGTGGCGCGGCTCGTCGAAGTGATTCAGGCAATTCGCAGAAAACCCAACCCCACCGAAAACCCGATATGAAGACTCTTCACTCCCTCCTTGCACTGAGTCTGCTCGCCACGATGGCGCAGGCGGCCCCTCCGGAAAGCTATCGCAAGCTCTGGCGCGACCCGACGCTGAACGAGCGCATCGAGCGCAACATCGAGAAGTATCGCAAAAGCGACGCCGTCCTCGAAGTGCGGGACGCTGCCGGCAAGCCGGTCGCCAGCGCGAAAGTCGAGCTGCGGCAGACCGATCACGAATTCCTCTTCGGATGCAACGCCTTCGTCCTGGGCCAGCTCGGAGCGAAAGAGGAACGCTACGAGGAGGCCTTCACGAAAATCTTCAACTTCGCCACCGTGCCCTTTTACTGGGAAGGCACCGAACCGGCGCAGGGCGAGCTGCGCTACGCCGAGCCCGCCCGCGACATCTGGCGCAGGCCGCCGCCGGACCGGTTCCTGACCTGGGCGGCGAAGCACAAGATCACGCTCAAGGGGCATCCACTGCTCTGGCATGCCTACAATCCCACATGGCTGCCGAGGGACGCCGATTCGCTGCGCGAACTCTATCGCAAGCGCTTCCGCGAGATCGCCGGGCGGTTCGGCGACAAGATCCACATCTGGGATGTGGTCAACGAATCGCTGGTCTGCGGGAAGGATTATCCGCTGCTCACGCCCGACCGCGACTACGTGCGCTGGGCCTTCGCGGAAGCCGCGCCGCTCTTCCCGGAGACCACGACACTGATGATCAACGAGGTGACCCAGTTCAACTTCACTCCCTACGAGACGAATCCTTTCGTCGGGCAGACCAGGAAACTGATCTCCCAGGGCGCGAAGATTCGCGGCATCGGCCTCCAGTATCACTTCTTCCGGCGCGAAAAAATGGACAGCTATCTCGTCAGTCCCGAGTGCAATCCCGGCGCACTGCTCGATCTCTACGAGAAGTTCTCCGAGTTCGATCTGCCGCTCTACATCACCGAGATCACCTTCCCGTCGGCGGGCGAGGGTGGCGGCGCGTTGCAGGCGGAGGTCGTGAGCGATCACTACCGCCTCTGGTTCGCCGCGCCGAAGATGGCGGGCATCACCTGGTGGAATCTCGGCGACGGCACGGCGGTGAAGGGCGAAAATGAGGCGATGGGCGGCCTGCTCGATGCCGACTTCGCGCCGAAGCCCGCCTACGACGCGCTCGATCAGCTCATCAACAAGCAGTGGAAGACCGAGGCGACACTCGAGACCGACGCCCAAGGCCGCGCCCGCTTCCGCGGCTTCCGCGGCGACTACCACTACGTCGTCCACGCCGATGGCCAGAAGACCGAAGGCACGTTGTCGGTGCGTTCCGACGGCAAAACGCAGCACCTCATCCCTCTTTCCCCGGCCCGCTGAGATTTTCTGATGAAGATCATCGACATGAATGTCCGCACGGTGGCGATTCCGACCACCTGCCAGTTGCGTCACAACACGGGCGTGCATCCCGGTTATTTCATCCGCAACATCCTCGAACTGGTCACCGATGAAGGCATTGTCGGCCTCGGCGAAGTCGGCGGCGGCGACCAGCGCGGCGCATTGATGAAACTCAAGCCGCGCATCCTCGGACTCGATCCCTTTCATCTCGAAGTGATCAAACTCAAGGTCCTGCGCAGCATCTACTACCTCTCCAACGCGCGGCTCTACGGCGCGATCGAGATCGCCTGCCTCGACATCCAGGGCAAGGCGCTGGGACGGCCCCTGTGCGACCTGCTCGGCGGCGCGGTTCGCGACCGCGTGGCGCTGATGGGCGAGATCAGTTGGCGCTACGACCGACCCGGCGGCGGCGACGACACCTGCGCCGAGGATCTCGTCGAGCAATGCGAGCAGCTCCATGCCGAGCTGGGTGTGAAAACCGTGAAGATGAAGGGCGGCGTCGTGGACCCGGAGGTGGAGGTGCGCGTCATGGAACTCTGCCGCGAGCGCATGGGGCCGGACTTCGGGCTGCGCATCGACGCCAACGGCGTCTGGAGCGTGGCGACGGCGGTGCGCATCGGGCGCAGGCTCGAACCGATCGGCCTCGAATACTTCGAGGATCCCGCGTGGGGCATCGAGGGACTCGCAGCGGTGCGGCGGCAGGTGCGCATCCCCATCGCGACAAACATGTATCCCGCGAAGTTCGACGACCTCGGCCCGGCGATCCGCCTCGAGGCCGCAGATGTGGTCCTGACCGATCTGCACTACTGGGAAGGCCCGCGCGGCGTGAAGGATCTCTGCGCCGTGCTGCGGACCTTCAATCTCGGCGTCGGCATGCACAGCGGCGCGGAGTTTGGCGTCGAGCTGGCCGCGATGCTCCACACCGCCTGCACCATT
>CALDKL010000365.1 GCA_937898895.1 uncultured Verrucomicrobiae bacterium
AGGGCTTCGTGATGACGTCGTTCATTCCCACCGTGTAGCAGCGTTCGCGATCTTCGTCGAAAACCATCCCAGTCATGGCCACGATGGGGACGGAAGCGTTGCGGTGATCGAGACTCCGAATTGCGGCGGTGGCGGCAAAACCATCCATCACCGGCATGTTCACATCCATGAGGATCAGGTCGAAGGGGATCGGACCTTCCGCGAGATCGACAGCCTCCTGCCCGTTCGAAGCGATCGTGACATCACAGCCGAGCTGCTCGAGGGTGAGGCGAGCCACCTTCTGATTGACGCGATTGTCTTCGACGAGGAGCACGCGCGAACGTCCTGTTTCGCGATGCGAGATCTCGCCGGGAGGCGGCAGGAGCTTTCGGCAGACGATGTCGCCGCTCTCCTCGCCTGGCGTTTCGTAGTTGATCGTGAAGAAGAAGGTGGAGCCCTTGCCGGGTTCGCTCTCGAACCAGATCCTTCCGCCCATCAGCTCGACGAGATTCTTCGAAATGGCGAGCCCGAGACCCGTGCCGCTGTGGCAGCGGGGCTTCTGTGTGTCGATCTGCCGGAAGGGAACAAAGAGCCGCGCCCCGGCCTCCTCGTCGATCCCGATCCCGGTGTCGCGGACCTGGAAGAGGAGTTGCTCTCGCCCCGCCTTTCGGTGTCCCTGGACAATCAACGAGACCTCGCCGGAGTCGGTGAACTTGATCGCGTTGCTCAAGAGGTTGGAGAGAATCTGTTTCAGGCGGAGGTCATCGGCAAGGAAGGTCTCCGGGAGCGATTCACAGATCGTGGCGGAGATGCGGATCCGCCGTGCGTCGGCATTGGCCTTGTAGACGAGAAGGACTTCGCGGATGAGCTTCTGCAACTCGAACGGACGCGGCTTCAATGGCATCTCCTTTGCGTTGAGTTTTGCGTAATCGAGGATGTCGTCGAGGATGTTGAGAAGGGATTCGCTGGAACTGTGGATCGTCTCGAGGTGCTCGCGATGGACCGGATCGAGGTCCATTTCGAGGAGGAGGTTGACCATTCCGAAGATCCCGTTCATCGGAGTGCGGATCTCGTGGCTCATGTTGGCAAAGAAACGCTCTTTCTCATTGGCCGCCTCGATCACCTCCAGGTTGAGCTTCTCCAGCTCTTCCTGCTTTGCCGCCATGGATGCCGCCATCGAACGGACAAATCCAATCAGCGGATGCTCCCCTGGGCGCAGCGCGGGAATACGCTGGGTGTGGGTCGGATACTGAATCATGAACTCGGAAACGATCTTTTCCAATTGGCGAATCGTTTCCTCGGCATCACCGTAGTCGACGACTCGCGCCGCACCGACCATCGGCATCACCGGACGGATCGCCACGGGAACGGTCGGGTCTTTCGAACGCTGGATCGTCAGCTTGGGAAGGGAATGTTTTTCACAAAATTCCATATTTTTCATAATTTCCGTTAAGAACTATATTTTGCAAGGATTTGTTTTCTCGAATTTCGCTGTTTCCCGAGCCTGAGCCTTTTTGACGTTCCCTGCCGTTGCGACGTTTTGCTCCGTTCTGCTGCGGTGTTCCAGGAAGATCTGCCGAAGGTCGACTCGATGGTTTCTTTCACCCTTGTCTGCGCAATCGCGCCCTCCGGAAGGAAATCTTTCTTGTGAACAATCGACTCAGGCATGCGAATTCTCGCGGCATCCGAACGTCGCCTTGCCCATGTTGATCCGCACCGCTGCCACCACCCTCGCTCTGGTCCTGAATTCCCTGGCGATCCTGGCCGAGGAGAATCCCCCCGGATACGATTCCGCGAGCCTGCCGAAGGGAACGGATTACTTCAACCTCCGCGAGGGGCTCGCCAATGCCCGGCGAACGTTTGCCGTTGCAAAGAAGGGGCGGGTCGCCTTCCTCGGCGGATCAATCACAGCCAGTGGCGGGTGGCGGGACCTCACCATGAAATTCCTCGAAACCACCTTTCCGGAGACACAGTTCGAGTTCGTTGCGGCGGGTATCCCCTCGCTCGGATCGGTGCCGCATGCCTTCCGCCTCGAACGCGATGTGCTGTCGAAGGGTCCGATCGACCTCCTCTTTGTCGAGGCTGCGGTCAACGACACGACAAACATCCCCGATTTGCCCGACCAAATGCTTCGCGGAATGGAAGGCGTGGTGCGTCACCTCCGCGAGTCCAACCCGCTCACCGACATCGTCCATCTCCATTTCGCGATGCCGTCTCACCTGGACGACTTCCGCGCCGGCCGCATCCCGATCTCGATTGAGCGGCACGAAACGGTCGCGGCGGCCTACGGCAACGCCTCGCTGAATCTCTCTCGCGAGGTCGCGGATCGGATCGATGCGGGTCAGTTCACCTGGGAGGGTGATTTCAAAGGGTTGCACCCCTCTCCCTTTGGACATCGACTCTACGCCGACAGCATCGCCCGGATGCTCCTTGCTGCGTTTGCCGGTCCCCTGACACCGACTCCACAGCGACATGCCCTACCCGAGACGCTCGATCCGAAGAGCTATGCCAGGGGACGCCTCGGCGACATCACCACGGCCCGACCGATCCGCGGTTTTGTGCTCGATCCGGCCTGGAAGGCAACGGACGGGAAAGGCACACGACTTGGTTTTGTCGATGTTCCCGCACTCGTCGCGACAGTGCCGGGCGCAGAGTTTTCGTTCGATTTTGAGGGCAGAGGCTGCGGACTGTTCCTCACTGCGGGACCCGACGCGGGCCGGATCGAATACCGTCTCGACGAGGGCGAATGGCGCACCCTCGAAACCTTCACGCAGTGGAGCGCCGATCTGCACCTGCCCTGGGCAGTCCTCCTCGACGATGGACTCGACCCTGGCAAACACACCGCAACGGTGCGCGTCGCCGCGAGTCATCACGAAAACAGCAAGGGCACCGCTCTGCGAGTTTTCCATCTGCTCCTCAATTGAGGACCTGCAGGACCCGTTCGAGTGAATCCGCAGACGCCCCCCGGGGGTGGACGAAACCGGCACAACATCCGTTTCCGCAGATTCCGGAGAATCCCGAAAAGTTGTACGATTTTGGTCGCCTCCAAACCGGATTTGCGATACGGCTTGAGGAAAGGTTCCGCCCTTTCCCATCCCAATCGACACAAACCATGAACTCGAAAAAGCTGATCCAGCACGCCCGCACCTTCGCCGATCCGTATGCCGTGACGAAGGGGAAATCCTTCCGCCTGAAGGACTTCGACCCCGGCGACACGGGTGAACTCGAGGCCGAGGACAAGCCGCGGGCGAAAGAAGCATTGGAACAGGGAGTGAAGGTGCTCGCGGAGCTGCAGGATATGCTCTACGCACAGGACCGTTGGTCGGTCCTGCTCATTTTCCAGGCGATGGACGCTGCCGGGAAGGACGGGGCGATCAAGCATGTCCTCTCCGGAGTCAATCCGCAGGGTTGCGAGGTGTCCTCGTTCAAGGCTCCTACCTCGGAGGATCTCGACCACGACTTCCTCTGGCGATGTGCGAAGAGGCTTCCCGAACGCGGGCGCATTGGCATTTTCAACCGCAGCTACTATGAGGAAAC
>CALDKL010000366.1 GCA_937898895.1 uncultured Verrucomicrobiae bacterium
TCGCGCTGGTGATGCCGAATCGCACGATGTACTCCAGCGGCACCACGTAGCCGTCGGCATGGGGAAATTTCGCGTAATCAAAAAGGGGAGTCCCCAGGAAACGAGTTCGCTCCGGCTTCAGGATCTGGTATTTGCGCACCACATTGCAGGCACTCGGATGTTTCGGCACCCCTCTCCGCACCACCTCTCCGCTCTCCGCATCCAGCATCCCCTCGTGGTGCGTCCGGGCTCCGTGTTCACAACATCGGTCGAGGAGCGGCCCCATCAACTCCGTCCGATAGGCAGCGTCGAGTTCGGGCGCACTCGCAATCGCCTCTTTCACCCGACCCCAGACTTCCGGATCAGCAAGACGCGAGTACAGCACATGCCGGAAAAGAGCGCGGTTCACATCGTGCCCCCCGATCTCGAAGAGAGCACCCACGTCGAAGACGGATCCTCGCGAAGTCGTGCGTGTCACCATCACCGAATCATCGCCTGGCACGGCGTAAAGCTGTTGTACGGAACCTTCGTAGAAAGGCTCTCCGAGGTCGGAAGGAAGGAGCGGATTCACACAAGGGAGCTAAGCGAGAGATCGCGGCTTGTCACGAGGAAAGGTGGAAACCGATTATCCTCCCCGGTGAAGAGTCCGCTCGCAAAAGCAAGGTTCCCCCCCGAATTTCCGGACTCGCCCGGAGCATCGTCGGTCCTGTTCGGTTTACAGAGGATCAATCACCGTTTACCGTCCCCTCCCCTCCTCCCGACATGCTCCGTCGACTCATCCTCCTTGGCGTCTTCCTTCTGGCTCTGCTTGCCGGATTGTGGTTCGTGCGCCGCCCCATCATCGACGGGGTCAAGGAATGGCGGGCCAATTCCCTCCTCTCGAAAGCGGAATCGGCCAGGGAGAAGAAGGAGGACCGCGAGGCGCTCCAATCGGCAACGGCGGCCTGGCAACTGGGCCCGAAGAAAATCGAAACCCTGCGTCGGCTCATGCGTTTCGGACGCCAGGTCGGCTTCCCCGAACTGCCCGCCGTGACCCTGCTGGTGTTTTTCCACGGCAATCAGACGCCGACAGATCGGGAAGAGATTCTCAAATGGGCTCTCGATCACGGGGATACTTCCTTCTTCGATCAGTTGTATCCCAACCTGGACGAAGCGGCTCGCGCCGTGCCGTCCGTGCGACTTCTCTTCGCTCGGAAACTGGCTATGCAGGGGCGTCTCCTCGAGGCGATCGAAGAGGCGCGAGAAATCGAGGCATCCGGTGCCCTACCCAAGGAAGTTTCCCTGCTGCTGGCGGAGATGCTGCCCCGGCTACCCGGGAATCCCGTCGCGGTGAGCCAGGCAAAGGAACGCATGCTCGCGCTGATGCAGGATACCGAGGAGGAGATCGCGTTGCGCGCTTGGCGTTTGCTGCCCCTGCTCCCCGCCGAACTCCGGGATCCCGGCGCTTCCTTTGACCCGGTGGCCTGGCTCGCCTCGAAACCGGGAGCGACCCCGGCGGACCGGGTCGCCGCCCGACGCCTCCTCGTGGAGAGGCTCCCGGAAGCCGCTCGGGCTGCGGCCATCAACGAGCAGGGGGCGGAGTTGATCAAAGAGCCGGAGACGATCCCTTTTCTTGTCCGGTGGTTGCTCGAGACCGGCAACGGAGAAACCCTTCTCGCGCTTCCCGAGGCAGCCCTGCTTGGGGATGTCACGGTGTTCAGTGCCCGACTTCAGGTGCTTCTTGAAAAAGATCGTCTCGATGAGGCCAAGGCCTGGCTGGCCAAAGCGCCGAAAGGATTTCCCGAATCCATCTCCGGGAGCCTCGCCGCCGTCTTTCTCCAGCGCGAAGGACGTACCAGCGAATCGATTTCCGCGTGGCAGCGCGTCCTCGACCGGGCCACGAATCTGCAGGTCTACGGCGACCTGCTCTCCATCCTTCGCGTCGCAGAGCGTTTTGGAGATCACGACGCCGCACAACGCGCCGTAGAGGCGATCATCGCCCTGCCCCCCAATCGGCTTCCCGCCAGCGAATCCCTCGAATTCCTCGAGCCCCGTTTCGCGGCCAAACCGGAAGCATGGCTTGAGTTCTGGCGCGGGGTCCTCCGCTTTCGGCCAGCCGATCCAGTCGCGGGCGAACAAGTCTCCTTCCTGGAACTGGAAGACGACAGGGCGAACGCGGCGGAAGCGCTCGACCGAACCGAAAAGGCCCTCCAGCGATTTCCGGCAGTCCCTCGTTTTCGGGCGACTCATGCCCTATGGCTGTTGCGCGAGCATCGCGATGAGGAGGCCTTGCAGCTCCTGCGCGCAGCCGGGCTCAATTGGAACGAAGCAGAACCGATCGCCCAGGTGGCGTATGCCTTGGCCCTTTTCCGTTCCGGCAACCGCAACGAAGCCCAGTCGCTCGTTTCAGAGATTCCCTGGAATCGCGTTCCACCGATACGCCGCGCCCTTCTTATCTCTCTGATCAACCAATGGACCAAACCACCCGACTCCTGAACGGTTCGATGTCCCTCTTCTCGTTGGATGCGCATTGGAAAGCGGCCTGCGTCTCCTTGCTCCGCGGTTCTTTTCTGATTGGGGGGATTCTCGGAGGAGCTTCGGGTCTCGCCCAGAACCTCGCAAGCCCTCCCCTGCCGATCCTTGGAATGACGGGAGCCTCGTCTCCACAGCCAGTGATGGAGGCCGAGGGTGTGCTGGTCTCTCTCGTCCGGAAGGCCAATGGAGGCACCGAAGAGTCCGCCCGAGCCCAGGTCGCCGAAATTCTCAAGGCCACGCCGGTCACCATGGACGCCACCTTTCAAAAGGAAGTCGAATCGGCCACCCCGGTGGAGGCAAACCGGATTCTCGGAGTCACCCTGCTGCGCACGGGAATCCCGGCCCTCGAGAAGGAGGGCATGGCCTGTATCGAAAAGGCGATCCAAGGTGAGTCGGCCCTGGCGATGGAATTGAAGGCGCAGATCCTGCTGGAAGGACGATTCGGCCTGGAAAAGTCGATCGATGCCGCAGTGGAACTCCTCAAGACCGCCCGCCAACTGCCAGGCGCATCCGAATCCCATCGACTCCTCGGCGACCTCGCTTTGTCGGGAACCGGAATGCCCAAGGATGCAGCCATCGCCCTCGAGTACTACCGCCGCGGAGCCGAGAAAGGCTCCCTGTCCTGCCAACTCGCCCTGCATCGGCTCTTCCGTGAAGGTCGCGCTCTGCCCAAGGACCCCATCGAGGCCGAACGCTACGGCCGCGCCGCCGCCGGTACCGGCGATGCAGCGGCCGCCTACGAGTTGGGCCAGTTCTACGAACAGTTTTCCGGAGAGGCTCCCGAATGGCTTCGCGCTGCCGAATGGATGCGGACGGCATCGGAACGGGGATCTCTCCCGGCAACATTGCGCCTTGCCGAGTATCACCTCGAGGGAAAGCTGGGTACGGTCAACAGCACCGAGGGCATCCGGCTGCTTCGGCAGGCGGCCTCCCTCGGTAGCGGGGAAGCCTGTTTCCGCATCGGCGAAGCATACAAAAACGGCATCCACCTGCCCCAGGATGGGGTGGCCTCCACCGCCTGGTTCCGGGTGGCCGCCGATCTCGGTGACGCCCTTGGCGAAAATGCCTACGGACTGTCTCTTGCGACCGGAGTCGGAACCAGAGCAGACCCGAAAGCGGCCGTGGTGTGGTTCCGTCGGTCTGCAGAACAAGGAAATCTCGATGCAAAAGTCAACCTCGGCGAACTCTACCGCCATGGAGTGGGCGTGGAACGGGATCCAGCCAAAGCACAGTCGTTTTTCGAGGAGGCGGCACGCGCCGGATCGCCTCTCGCCGCCTACAAACTCGCCGACTTTCTATCGACTGCAGCAGACGGGAGCGCCGCAATCCTCGAGGCAGCGTTCTGGGCCGGGAGAGCTGCGGCGCTTCACCAGCCCGAGGCCACGGCATTGTCTGATCAGCTGCGGGGACGGCTGAACGAGGCGCAACGCACGGAATTGGACCGCCGCCTCTCCGAAACAAGCTCCCCGAAACCGGCCCCGAAACCAACCCCGTGACTTTCCCAGCCTTGCGCATAAAACTTTTTTCCATTTGCATCAAATTGGTTGCCAACGCTTTCCAAAATCGTACCTTCGTCGGAGTTTGTAGACCACCCACATCTTTGCCACAATGGGTAACGAGATCCGTTCCGACCATCGGAGTGGAACAATCCAAATCGGCGGAGATCCTGAGGTGGCTTGATCCCTTGCCCACAATCACATGTTTGCCTTTATCCGAAATCTGGGGTTGGCCGGGGAGTTGATTTCATTCGTGATCGCATTTTGCATCACCCTGGCCGCGATTTTCCTGCTTCGCCGGCACTGGACCTGGCAACGCGGTTTGGATGTCGGTGACGGCGTTCGGAAATTGCAGCGTCAGCCGATCCTTCGCGTCGGCGGCATCGCCCTGTATTTCTCCTTCGTTCTGGCCTTCCTCGTTGCCAACGAACCGGGCACCGGGAAACTTTCCCTGTTGGGTTGGCCGTTTTTCCTGTTGGGCACGACGATGTTCCTGCTCGGATTTGCCGACGACCTCTTCCGGCTTCCTGCCCTGCTCCGACTGGGAGTTCAAATTGCAGTTGGGTCGGCGGCCTATGCCTGTGGCCTGCGCATCGACGTCCTCAGTCATCCTCTGGGAGACGGCACCCTCGATACCGGAGGACTCGGCCTTGTCCTCACGGTGATCTGGTTTGTTTCCATCCCCAACCTCATCAACCTCGTCGATGGCATGGACGGTCTCGCCGGAGGCATCGCCCTGTTCCTCAGTCTGACTCTCGCCACCCTCGGTGCCGTCTCGGGCAATGCAGAACTGCTCTCCCTCAACATCGTCCTTTCCGGAGGAATCGTGGCATTCCTCGC
This sequence comes from uncultured Verrucomicrobiae bacterium, assembly GCA_937898895.1. Taxonomy (GTDB): domain Bacteria; phylum Verrucomicrobiota; class Verrucomicrobiia; order Verrucomicrobiales; family DEV007; genus Arctic95D-9. The sequence continues at coordinate 4,830 of CALDKL010000366.1, forward strand.
CTTCAACCTTCCGCCCGCCCGCATCTACATGGGTGACGGCGGCGCCTACCTGCTCGGATTCTGCATTGCCGGAGCCTCGCTCATCAGTTCGAACAAGGGATCCGTGTTCGGTTCCCTGCTCGTGGTCATGATCGTGCTCGGATTTCCCATCCTCGATACCGCTCTTGCGATGGCGCGGCGCGGACTGTCCGGACTGCCCCTGATGCGAGCCGATGCCCTGCACCTCCATCATCGTCTGCAGACCCTCGGCTTTTCAAAACGCAGTATTCTCTTTGTGCTCTATGGGATTTTTGCAGGACTCTCCCTGCTCGGCCTGAGTGTCTTTCTGTCTGCCGGATACACCCTTCCCATTGTAGGCATGGTGGTGACCATCGGAGTCATCCAGGGGTTTCGTTTTCTCGGACTCCCGCACAATCTCAGGGATGCTCGCAGCACTTTCCGGGATCTGATCCAGGCGCGGAAAGACGTGCGATTTGCCTACGCGATGGCACTGGTGCTCGAGCACGACCTCGACCGCGTTCCAACAGAAGCGGATTTCTGGGAATCCTTTCATCGATTTCTGACCAAACTGGATCTGAAACCCTGTCCTGCGGCTGTGTCCCCTTCGGGTGAGCAGGGCCGCAAGGTCGTCGTGATGCGACTCGACGGGGAAACCCTCTGGGTGTTTCACTGCCCCCGTCCCGAAGGAACGAGTCGCCGATGGGAACGGATTGCCCGTTGTTTTCTTCCCGTGATCATGGGTGCTCGTGCCCGGTGGAAGCAGCCGCTTCCCCCATCCCTGGGCTTCCTCGAAACATCCAACGAAGAGGAGCGAGGGAAGATCGAGGCGATGTTGCGTGAAGGTGCAAAGGAGCCTCCAGCGGCCGACTCCAACACCACCCTTCCCCTGCCGGGACTGGGAATGGGATGATTCGTTGCGATTTTCCTGCCTGCTGTTCGGAAAAAAAATGCTGGTTGATCTGGTGATGTTCCGACATCGCTCGTTTGTACGGAAGGTTGAACCAACCAACGCCAGGAACAAAAAGCAGGAGAACAGGGGGGGGAGATTCAAGCCGGGATTGAGGATTTCACGGCGCTTTTCCGGCAGCAACTTCGCCGGAACGTGCGCGAGGGGCTGCCAACGATGTTCGAGGCGGAAGTGAGACCCTTGCGCAGAGCGAGGATCAACTGTCGGGGGGCGTTCCGGCTTGTCGGCAGCGAGTTGATCACGCTGCGCATCGGCCACGGCAAGGAGCGTTGCGTGGTGGTGGCGCTGGCTTTCGATGCACAAGGGCACACGCATCGATTGAATTTCGAGGGGGGGCAGTGAGAACGAGGAGTTGGTCAGGGGATTGTTCAAGGGGCTCAACGGAGTTTGATCGAAAAACGAGTCTCGCGGCGGCGGAGTGCCTGGAGAAGCGGCGGAACACAATTCTTGCGTTTCATCGACTCGACGTGACGCTCCTGAGCACCAATCACATCGAGAATGGGATGCGCCATACACGGCACACACCGGGCCGATGACTCGCTGGAATCGGCAATCCCCCCCTACGCCATTCCACTCCCCCCCCCGGCATCCCGGTCGTCACGCCGACGTTTCACCGGCGTTCGACAAAGGGAAAGCGGATCCGGTCTGCGGTCACGACCTCGTCGTCGCTCGCGGGATAGCCGACGTAGTGGATCCGGAACCGCCCCTTTGCGGTCTCCCGGGTGACTTTGGCAGGGTACCACGTTCCCTCCCACAACACCTCGGCGGGTGGCCCGCCTCCACCAGGGGCGATGCGTTCGTCCTCGACGACCTCGTCGGGAAAGGCGTATCCGCCGCGGGGGTTCAATGGATCCCAGCCGAGGTATCGGACTTTCGCACTGCCTTCGAGATCCTCAAGAACCACCGCCCCATACCAGCGGTTGTCGTAGACAACTCCGACATGACGGCCCGTCACTCGGGTGAGCGACACCTCGGGTTCCGACGCCTTCCCCTGGCCGAGGACGGGTTTGGTGTCCGGTCCTTCGCTTTCCCGCATGAGCTTGTGGTAGCGACGGGGCACATATTGAATGACCTCGCTCAACTTCACGATGCCGTCGCCATCGAAATCACCGAACCCCGCGATCGCCTCGAGCAGGGAGACGTCGAGCTCATTGCTCGCACTCTGCCGTCGGTGACAGGCGGCGAAGGCGGCGACATTCTTCGGGAGCTCGATCGTATCGGGAACGGGACGGATGAATCCGCCGGATCCGCAGGTGCTGATCGCCACGATGACCTGGCAGGGCAGGAGACCGAGGGCGGTCTTCAGTTCACTGCCGAGGATGGGGTCGCCGCCCGGCAGATTCGCGCTCCACTCGCGGTTGCTGGTACCTCCGTGGGTACCCCAGTAGATAAAGACGAGATCTTCCGACCGGGCGTCACGGTCGATCGCACGCAGTTCCCGCATCACGGCATTTCGCGTCGCGGCTTCGCCTTTGAGTGTTCTCACCTCGACGGAGCGGAAAAGCGTCGCAGACTGGGTTCGGAACATCTCGGCGAAATTGTCGGGAGCGTAATTGTAATGATCCGCCGTCTGTCCTTTGGGAGGGGCCTCGTCGTAGGCTACGCCGAGAAAAAAGAGCGTCGGCCTCGGCTCCTGCGCCACAACCTCGGTCACGAACCATCCCAGGGAACTCAGAAAAAGACACCGGAGGAATCGGATCATGCTCCGAGAGTATGACCTTTCCGCCATCCCTAGCAAGCGCATTTCCCGGAGTCACATCCGCCCCATCCACTCGAGCAGCCACTTCGGCGGCTGGGGATCTATCCCCGTCCCAAAGCAGAAACCGGTGATATGGAAAAAGAGCGGAGCCGCGAAACAGAGCGAGTCGATCCGGTCGAGAAACCCTCCGTGCCCGGCGATCGATCCACCCCAGTCCTTCGCGCCGAGATCGCGTTTGATCGCGGAGAGAACAAGACCGCCGAAAAAACCGGCCAGGCAGACGAGCAGGGCCATCAACGCGGCCTGCCAGGGAGTGAAGGGCGTCGCCCACCAGAGCAGGGTGCTGACGAGGACGGCGCTGGCAATGCCGCCGACGGTGCCCTCCCAGGTCTTGTGCGGACTGACGCGCGGAGCGACCGGGTGCTTCCCGCAGGTTTTTCCCCAGACATACTGGAGCACGTCGCTGAGCTGTACGGTGAGGACAAAGAAGAAGAGAAGTTTCGCATTCTCCCCCTCGTAGCCATGAATTGGCAGCCGCAGGATCATCGGCATGTGGCTGACCGCATAGACACAGATGAGCAGCGCCCACTGGATACGCGAGGTGTTGGCGAGAAAATTCCGCGTTTCTCCCGTGAGAACGCGCCGAAACGGAATAAAAACAAATGCGTAGACCGGAATGAAGATCGTGAACATCCCATACCACCCGATTCCCACGAGAAGATAGTGCAGTGGCAGGATCACGAAAAACGCCCAGAAGAGAACTTCGTGATCGGCCCGTTCGGTTTTTGTCAGGGTGACAAACTCCCGCATCGCAAGGAAGGAGAGAAGTGCGAACAACGTCGTTGTAAAGACCGGACCGAGCAGGATCGTGGCGCTGAAAATCGCGGACATGACCCACCACGAGCGAATCCGCGCATTCAGATTCGCCAGCGTCATGCGAACGGCGTCCGATGAAGCCCGCCGCGAAAGGATGAATCCGATCAACGAAGAAACCACGAGGATTCCGCCAACGATGGAGAGAAGGAGCCTGGTATCGGAGTCCATGACAAATTCAGCCGGACGGATGATCGAGGAGGGCTCGCCGGGCACGATCGAGGAATCCCCGTTTCGCCTCACCAGGCTCTATCCGGATCGGCGCGAGGAAGCGGGCCTGGGCGATGAGGGGGACGGGCAGCGTCGATCCCTTTGGGAGTATCCGGCTCAGGTTTTCGAGCTGCACTGGTACGAGGGGAATGTCAGGGTAGCGCCGTGCCAGGTGGAAGAGGCCCGACTTGAACTCGCCGGGCTCCTCCGACTCGCTCCGCCCTCCCTCCGGAAAGAGGATCACCGATTCCCCGGCCTCGAGGGCAATACCAAGGCGATCCACCGGATGATTGCCCCGGCACACGTTGCGCCGCGGAATGAGAATAGCGCGAAAGACCCGACAGGCGATCCAGCGTCGCAGACGGTTCGAGGTCCAATAATCCTCCGCCGCAGCGGGACGGGTCTGCTCACGCAGCTCTTCCGGTAGGGCTGCCCAGACCACGACAAAGTCCATGTGACTGGCATGGTTGGCAAAGATAATTGCCGGCCCGCCGTCATGCGGGATTTCGTGCAGTAGTCTCACACCGGTGGCAAGACGTATCAGGGCGGCAAGGAGGGCACGCATCTCAGGAAGACCTCTCGCACAGGGAACGGGATAGCCGGAGGAGTCGGCGCACCACGGTGATCACGATCCCAACCGCCATCATTCCAAGGACCCAGGGAAGGACCTCCCAGGTCGATCGTGTAAGATCGAGAGTGAACAGGAGGAGGCACGCTGCAGTGGCAAGGGCCATGCGATGAGGCTTCGCCATGGGACCACAGAAATCGTGTCGCCCCGTCAGCGAGGCTCCGTGCAATCGCACCGCTGCGGTGAGGAGGGCTCCGACGGCACAGAGCCACCCGAGGTTACGGGAGAGTTCGTCACCACCCGCAAAGCCCAGTGCTGCGAGAATGAGAGGATCCGAGAGGCGATCAGGAAACTCGTTGTAAAGGTCGCCGTTCGCTGTCTTCAGACCACCCTCCACAGCGAGCATGCCGTCCATGAGATTGCAGAGAAGACGCAATTGGATCCCTGCGGCAGCGAGCAGGGACCATAGCCAGACCCTCGTCCCCTCCCCTCCGATCCGGACCAGCGACACGGCAGCCACTGCCGCGAAAACCACACTCAGTGCGGATACCTGATTCGGTCGGACCCCCGACCTGACAAGCACACGCGAGAGCTGCGAGGCCCATCGCGTCTCCCTGGATCGCAAGGGGCGGCGTCCCGAGATCATCCACCGAAATTGGTTACCCAATAGGGCTCGGACCCCGCCTTCCCAAATCCAACCACGCGAAAACTCCGATTCAGGATGTTGCGTCGATGGCCTGGCGATGCCATCCACGCCCGCGTCACCTCATCGGGAGTTCGTTGACCCAAGGCGATGTTTTCGCCCATGGTCAGGAACCCGGTGCCGCCCGCATCCAGGATGCGCTGATCGAACGTCGATCCATCCGGACCGGTGTGATCAAAATGATCCGTGGCATCCATGAGGCTGGCGTATCGCGAGGCGGAGCGATTCAGGGCTCCATGAAACCGCAACCGAGGCTGGTTCCGCTTCTCCCGCTCGACATTGTGCAGGCGCAACAGCTGCCTCTGATATGCCGTGGCGGCCTCCACGCGAGGACAGAGCGAAGTGCTCGCCAGCAGGATGGCGGTGAACAATTGTCCGGAGCGCAGCGTCGTCTGTATCATGGCCAAGTCGGGATTGGGTGGATCTCGCGACACTATACAGGAACCCGATTCAAAGCCGAAGGGAAAACGACGGCTTCGAACGATTCTTCCAACAAGTGGGAATGGCCGAGCGCGGTAGGCCCGAAGATACGAAATCAGAGGGAAGATTGACGGAGAGTAAACTCCCAATCCGCAGCAATTCCTTGGATTCTCCGAGCATTCCGCGATTGGCCAGCTCGAAACTCGGGTTCATTCCTTCAGTGTCAGAGTGAGGCGACGCAGATCCATGACCGCCTTCCCCGGAATCTCCGTTGCTCGCAGGGTCAGGAATCCCGTTCCCCGTTTCAGATCAATCTCACCCAACGCGAGGGGGTGAAAGTCCTTCATCTGGCTCTCTCCATGGGGCCTCGGCAGGGTGTCCTGATTGGTATGTAGAGGCGGATCCCAACCTGGCCCCACCTTGCCCGAGAGCCGGGCCTCTCCAAAGCTCAGTTCCACCGTCGACCCGGCGTCGGAGAGCGGACAGGTGTAGTCGAGCGTCACCTCGTAGCGGCCCGAGGTGTTCACCTCGAGTTTCCAGAGGATCGAATCCTGTATGCTCGTCCAATTCACAAAATAGGAGCAATTCGGGGCCTTGCTGCTGCGCCCGATTCCTCCGCGAGGCTCCCCGTCGCGGGCCGGTAGCATCGTGATGGGAAATTCGCGATACCCTACCGGAACAGGGCGCGGGTCGATCTCGTTTGCGCCGCCTTTCTTGTCTCGCGCCGAAGGCGATGCCTCGGCAGCAAACATCTCGCGACGCCAGGCAGCAACCGAGTCCTTCAGGGAGGCAGCGAGGTCGGGCGAGGCTTCATTGATCGGTTTCGTTTGTCCCGGATCGGCGATCATGTCGAAGAGCTGCCCCGCCTGGTCGAGTCGGTGCGTTTGGCTGCGGACACTAACCTTTCCTCCCCAGGTCGAAAAGAGCAACCGGTCGGACCAGACCGGGTTTGCTTGCACAAGCAAGGGGGTCAGGTCTCGTCCGTCGAGCGGTTTGTCCCCCACTCGAGCGATCCCGGCGAGCGACAGCAGCGTCGGCAACAAATCGATGGCTCCGGCGATCTGAGGCACGGCGCGGCCCGTCGGCAGCTTCTCCGGCCACTTCAGGTAGCAGACCGAACGCACTCCGCCCTCGTCGGTCTGGGCCTTTTTCCCCTTCATCCCACCAGTCCAGCGCATCGAGTTGGGTCCGTTGTCGGAGAAGTAAAGAATGATCGTGTTCCGGGTGAGTCCGAGAGATTCCAGCTTTGTCAGGATGCGCCCGACGTTTCGATCCTGATTCTCCATCATGGCGAGGGCGCAGCGCGTCTCATCGGCGGTCTCTTGTTCGGGAATGGTAGCAGTCTGCGTGATCGGCAGGTGTCGAAAGCGCTCCCAGTCCTCCGCTGGTGCGGCCCACGGCGAATGGGGGGTGGTGAAGGGAACATAGCAAAAAAAGGGACGATCCTTTTTCTCCTCGATGAACGCGAGAGCCTTGTCGGTGCAGACATCGACGATGTACCCCTTGGTTTTCACCATCTTCCCCTCGTCCTCGAGCGGAGCGTCGAAGTATTCGCCCCAATGGCCTGAAGTATGGCCAAAGTAGGTGTCGAAGCCGCGCGCCATCGGGTGATAAGGCCACTGCGTGCCATTGTGCCATTTCCCAAAGGCTCCTGTCGCATAGCCCGCAGCGCGGAAGGCGTCGGCAATGGTCTTCTCATCGAGATTCAGTCTCTCCTGTCCCGTCGAGACTCCTTTCACTCCGGTGCGCGGGTGGTAGCGGCCGGTGAGAAATTCCGCCCGCGTCGGCGAGCAGACCGGACACACGTAGAAGTGCTCCAGCGAGACTCCGCCCCGAGCGATCGAATCGATCTGAGGGGTGTCCACCTGTCGGTTGCCGGAGAACGAATAATCTCCCCAGCCTGCATCGTCGGCGAGGAAGACCACGACATTCGGAGGAGCGGCTTGCGCAAGGGGGGCGAGGAGAAAGAAAAGGGTGAGAACCAGGGGTGTTTTCATGTGGGATCGATTCCTTTCTACGACTCCGAATCATCGAACAAAGAAGCGGCCTTCACTTTTGAGCATGAGACGAGGCCTTTACGATCAACCCCGAGGACGGAATCCGGTTTTTTCCGCGAGCGCTTTCCACAATGCCCTTTCCTCCTCACTCACCGTCTCGGGAAACTCGACCACCACCGTCACATACAAATCGCCGTGCCCTTCCTTCCCCGTCGGCAATCCCTTTCCGCGGAGTCGCAGCTTTGTGCCGGGCTGGGTTCCTGGCTTCACACTCATCTTCACCTCTCCGTGGGGAGTGGGAATCATCACACTCGCCCCGAGTACGACCTCCCACGGAGCGAGGACGAGTTCGCTGTCGAGATCATGGCCATCCGGAGTGTAGCGGGGATGACGCTCAAGCCGAACCCGCAAATACAGATCGCCCTCGCGTCCCCCGTGTACACCCGGGTAGCCCAGCCCCGCACATCGGATGCGCTGTCCGTCGGCAATGCCCTTCGGGATCTTCACGCGGATCGTCGTCTCCTTTCCCGCGCGCCCGTCCGCCGTGGGCCGGGTCAGCCGCACTTCGCGCGTCGAACCAGTCATGATTTCTTCGATCCTCACGAGCAGGTCCGCCTCGATGTCTTCACCCGCCATCGGTCGGTTCGACCTCGGGGGTCTCGAGCCACGACCTCCAAAGGCCCCGAACGGATCTCCCCCGGCACGCCCGCCAAAGAGGCTCTCGAAGAAATCGCTGAAGCCGGTGCTCCCTCCGAAGTGGTATTCATACTGCCCGTCTCCCGGGTATCCCGATTGGCCTCCGAAATCCTGACCCTGCTGCCAGCCGGGACCGAGCGTATCGTATTTCTGACGTTTCTCCGGATCACCGAGGACCTCATAGGCCTCGTTCACCATCTTGAAGCGCTCTTCCGCGTCGGGTTGGTCCTTCGCCACGTCGGGGTGGTATTTCCGGGCCAGCTTCTTGAAGGCTTTCTTGATGTCTTCCTGCGAAGCATCTTTCGAGACACCGAGGGTTTCGTAGTAGTCGCGGTACTTGACGGCCATGGATGAATAACAAAGACTTCGAAAAAGAAACCGCCGTCGTCGCGATCCGCAACGACGAATGCACGGAGATTGACCATCCTCCCTCCGGGCGAGGCA
>CALDKL010000367.1 GCA_937898895.1 uncultured Verrucomicrobiae bacterium
CCGCGCGCCGCCGCCTGATGGTCGCCCTCGTCGATCCCGACTTCGGCGACTCGGTCTACGATCCCTGTTGCGGCTCCGGCGGATTCCTCATCGACGCCGTCGAGCACATCCTGGCGAAATACTCCACCGAGCCCGTCGAGGTGCCCGTCTACGGCGAGGATTGGCTCCTCCGCCGTGGTTTCGCCTCCGTCGCCGAGGCCAAGGCCGCCATCCCGACCTTGCAGACCTACCGCAAGGGCAACGGCGACCGCATCCCCGACTGGGACCTGCTGGAGCGCGGCGTCTTCGGCATCGATGTCTCGCGGCCCATGATGCGCATCGCCGTGATGAACCTCGTCCTCCACGGCATCAAGAACGCCCAGATCAAGCGCGGCAACTCCATCTCCGAGCTCGGCGGCCTCACCGAGGACGACCTCCACCGCCGCTACAAGGTCATCCTCTCCAATCCCCCCTTCGCCGGGATGATCCCGCAGGACTCCATCCGCACCGACCTGCCGACCAATTCGAAGAAGAGCGAACTCCTCTTCCTCGCCCTGATGATGGAGGCCCTTGCCCCCGGCGGGCGCTGCGCCGTCGTCGTGCCCGAGGGCCTGCTCTTCGGCTCCACCGGCGGCCACGTCGATCTGCGGCGCAAGCTCCTCGAGGACTTCGACGTCCTCGCCGTCGTCTCCCTGCCCGCCGGAGTCTTCAAACCCTACGCCGGCGTCAAGACCAGCGTCCTCGTCTTCCGCCGCCCCGGCGAGAGCGCCACGCGGCCGCCGCTCGAGCAACGCAAGGTCTGGTTCTACGAGATCGACAACGACGGCTACGATCCCGACAAGGTCTCCGGCGGCGGACGCATCGAGACCCCGGAGAGGAGCCGCATTCCCGATCTGCTCGGACGATGGCAGGAATACAAAGCCTCGAAGTTCGAGCGACCGCCCGGGCACGCGCACTCCGATGTACTCGAAGCCGACGAGGAGGAGCCTCGCTGCTGGTGGGCCGGTGCCGGATTCATCGCGGAGAACGAGGCGAATTTGTCTGCGGGGCGATACAAGCCGCATCGGAAGGGGGAGGTGTCGGAGGATGACCCGTTAGACCTGATGACCGAGACCCTCGACAAGGAAGAAGCTCTCGTCGATGGGCTCAAATCATTGATCTCGAAATACAAATCCTATGTGGCCTAGCCGACCCTTCTCCGAGATCGTGAGTGATCGAACGAGCGGGCAAAAAAAGCTCGCCAGGAAGAACTTTTCTGAAACGGGACGTTATCCCGTGATCGATCAAGGGCGCGAATTCGTATCTGGCTTCAGCGACGACGAATCATTGCTCTACACCGGCAATTTCCCCGTAGTGCTTTTCGGCGACCACACACGCGAACTGAAGTTTGTTGATTCACCTTTCATCCTCGGTGCCGACGGAGTGAAGATTTTGGAGCCGAAGCATTCGGTTGAAGCAAAGTTCCTCTACTACGGCCTGCTGAACGCAAATGTCCCGGCGAACGGCTACAGTCGGCACTTCAAGTTCCTCAAGGAGCTTCAAATCCTGACTCCGCCCAGAAAGATTCAGCGTCAAATCGTCGACATACTCGACCAAGCCGACGCCCTCCGCCGGAAACGCCGCGAAGCCAACGCCCTCCACGACCGCATCCTTCCTGCCCTCTTCCATCGGATGTTCGGCGACATCGCCTCAACGGATTGCCCCTGGCCGATGCTTTCCCTTCCCGAATGCGGGATCTTTGTTTCCGGCGCAACCCCCTCGAAGGACGATGGGCGTTTTTGGGGTGGGGACGTATTCTGGGTGACGCCGAAGGACATGAAGGTTCCCGCCATTCACGAATCGAAGATCCGCACCTCGGCGACCGCCCTCGCCGAGACGAACCTGAAGCTCGTCGATCCCGGACACATCCTCCTCGTCGTTCGGGGGATGATCCTCGCCCGCCACGTCCCCGTGGCGATCAACCGCGCGCCCGTGACGATCAACCAGGACATGAAGGCGATCCGGCCCATCCCGGATCTGGAACCGGAGTTCCTTCGATCCTGCCTCCAGGTCCTCGAATCCGTCATCCTCGCTCGTATGGGCACCGCCGCCCACGGCACCCGCAAGCTCGGACAGGAGGAGATGCGCGAAATCCGCATACCCGTTCCCCCGCAGAATCTCCAAGGCGAATTCTCCGAAGTCGCCCGCAGCTTCGAGGCTGGCGCCCCGAAACGCCAAAAGGCCACCGAAAACCTCGAAACCCTCTTCCAAACCCTCCTCGCCCGCGCCTTCGACGGGCGTCTCTTCCCCGACAACGTCGCCGACGCCCGCAACGCCCGCTCCGAAACGGACGAGTTGCTCCAGGAGATCGAAACCCAGTCCAAACCCTGACAAGTCCGCCACCCAACAGGGTCAGGCTGCCGACCCAACCCTCTCTCCCCGCTGAAAACTGAATCCTGACAAACTCCAAAACTCCCCCCCCGTGCTCACCGACTTCTCCATCGCCAACTTCAAGGCCTTCGGCCCGAAACCGCCCCAGCGCGTCGCGCTGAGGCCGCTCACCCTCGTCTTCGGGGCGAACAGCGCGGGCAAGTCGAGCCTGATCCACAGCCTCCTCCTCGCCCGCACCGCCCACGACACCGGCGTACTCGACGTGCGCCCCGGCTCCTCCATCGCAGGAGACTCCGTCGATCTCGGCGGATTCTCGCAATACGTCCACCGCCGCCACGAGTCGAACAAGCCAGTGACGATGAGCTTCACCTTCGACGCGAAGCGGTCCACAGGCGGCGCCGACGAGGTGGAAGCGACGCCCCTCCGCTCCCAACTTCTAGCCAAGAGCAGCACCTTCGGCGTGACCCTGCTGGTCGATTCCGCCAAGTCGCCCGAACCGCGCATCGAGAGCCTTTCCCTCGACATCGACGGCGCCCAGCTCCTCCGCATGGTCGCCGTCGCCGAACCCGGTCAGAAGCGGATGCGCCTCAATCTCTGGGAGACCGAGCACCCCGTCTCGCAGCTTTTCTTCGAGGCCTGCCTCGCCATGACGCCCCGGGATCTCCCCACCGACGAGGACCGCAAGGCCTACCGCGAGGCCGTCTACGCCATCCTCGAGGAGATCACGCTCTCCGCCGAGAAATCCCTCTTCCCCCACGAGTTCGTCGGTCGCCCCGCCACGACCTTCGACCTCGCCCTCGGCCAGCGGACTGGCACGGCCGCCCGGCTCCAGGTCGACGAGGCCGACTCTCCCGGCTCCGCCATCCGCAAAAACGTCGAGCTCTACTTCGAACGCAGCCTCGGCCCCCTCCTCCGCGACATCCACGATCTGTTCACCGCCTCCCTGGGGCGACTCGTCTATCTCGGGCCTCTCCGCAAGCTGCCCAAGCGCCACCTCGACGCCGAGGAACTGCACGACCTCGACGTCGCCAGTGGCGCTTCCGCCTGGCTCAAGGTGATGAACGACGCAGACGTGCGGGCGAAGGTCAACGCCTGGCTCGGCAACGTGGAGAAGCTGCGGACAGCCTACGAGTTGCAGGTGCAGGCCGTCTTCACCGAAGGCGACTTGAGAAGACGGGGCGAGCGGTCGATCAAGAACGCCCAGGAGTCCATCGTGCTGCAAATCGTCGAAGACAGCACCGTCCAAGAGGCCGTGGACGCGATCCGCGACCTGCGGCCCGACGACTACGCAAGCTACGTCGAGGCAAACCCCGACTTGCATCGCTTCGTAACGGAATGCTGGCACGACGCGCAGGTCAACTACTTGAAAGAGAATGAGGGCCACGAGGAGGCCGAAGCTTATACCGAAGAGCAAGCTGCCTCGGATGTCCTCGACGCCCTGGATCTTTATGAACAAAAGATCCTCGAACACTGCCGCGAAAGCTCCGACGATCTCGTCGCCCTCGTTGATCGCCACGGATCGTCCGAGCACCACCTTAACTCCCTCATCTCCTCCGTCACCAAAGGCAGCGAGCGTCGCGAACTCTCCATCGTCGAAAAGCGCCACGGCACCGCCCTGAGCCACCGCGACATCGGCGTGGGAATCAGCCAGATCCTCCCCGTCCTCGTCCACGCCTACGCCGAGCGCAATTCACTGATCGCCATCGAACAGCCCGAAATCCACGTCCACCCCGCCCTCCAATCCGAGATCGCCGACGTCTTCATCGAGTCGGCGCTGGGCGAGCGGCGCAACACCTTCCTGCTCGAGACGCACAGCGAGCATTTGATCCTGCGGATCATGAAGCGAATTCGGGAGACCACGCGAAAGCAACTTCCCGCCGATGCCACCCCCATTCGTCCCGAGGATGTGCAAGTAATCTTCGTGGATTCTGATGCCACAACGAAACAAACTTACGCCCGTGAACTGCGAATCGATCCGCAGGGGCGCTTCGTCGACAACTGGCCCAACGGATTCTTCGAAGAAAGGCTCCGAGAACTATTCTGACTCATGGTCTATTGCGTTTTCCTAGATCCGGCCTGCATCGAAGAGGCTGACCA
>CALDKL010000368.1 GCA_937898895.1 uncultured Verrucomicrobiae bacterium
GATGCCGTTGTCGAGGCGATGAACGCGGGTGTTGGGGGACATGGTCGGGGGTTCGCCGGGGGCGGGTGGGAACCTTTCTCCACTCTGATTCGCTTTTCCACCGCGAAAAACCGGAGTATCCTCAACCCACATGACCGCCGCCGTACCTTCCTCCCTCCCCAATGCCTTCGCCCTCCTCGGCGAAGAGGTCGAATGGAATCGCATCGAGAAAGCACTGGAGGCTCTCTTTTCCGGGGATGCGGATGGTCATTCCGGGATCGCCCGGGCCTCGCTCATCAATCTGGCTCTCTACAACGAGAACCCGGAAGAGCTGGAGCAGGACGCTGCCGTCCTCGCCGAACTCACCAACGAGACGGCCTGTCGCTCCCTGCTCATCCTCGCGGACCCGCATGTGGCGACGACGGCGGCTCGTGCCTGGGTGCAGGCGCATTGCCAGATTGATCGCAACGGCGAGAAGAGTGTGTGTACCGAGCAGATCAGTTTTTATCTCACCGGGCGTTCGACGGGCCTGCTCCGCAATGTCGTTCTGGCCCATCTGGATTCGGATCTGCCGCTTGCGTTCTGGTGGAGAGGGGAGTTGTCGGACGCCTTCGAGGAGGGACTCTATTCGCGCATCGACCGACTCCTTTTTGACAGCGAAGGCTGGACCGACCCTCGCAATCCCATCCTGCGGCTTCTCGAATGCCAGCGGAGTTCTTCCTCGCCCTTCGTGATGCACGATCTCGCGTTCACTCGCCTGAACGCGATCCGGCACGCCGTCGCGAATGCCTTCGACCGTCCTCTCGTGGCCCGTGGGCTCGCGATGCTTTCGACAGTGACGATTCGTTGGGCGGCAGGCCATCGCATGAGCGCCCTCTATCTCGCTGCCTGGGTCGCAGGTCGGCTCGAAGCCGATCTTGACGGAGCCACCTCGACGGGTCGGGAAGTGTCCTGCTCGGGTGCCCAGGGACGGAACGGAGGATTTGTGATTCGTCTCGAGGAACTCGCTCCCGAGCGACTCGGCACGGTCGAAATCGATTTTGAGATGGGTGCCGCGCGGGTCGAGATCAGCCGCTGTCAGACTCGCGACTTCATCCGAACCCTGACGAAACGCGAAAACGCCGCGACGGAGGAGGACTGGCTCCCGGCCCCGAGGCTGAACGAGGCCTCTCTCGTCGCGGACATCCTCAACCGTGCGGGACGCAACCGAACCCTCGGCCAGATCCTGCCGATGGTGCTGAAATTGTTGGCGTTGCGAGGATAGGGGAGTCCGTCACCGCGCACTTGTTCCGGGTCGGTCCGGCCATTCGACCGTGAACTGGTGGCTCGAACGCGCCTTCACATAGCTCGTCGATTCGACGAGGGCGTTTCCGCGGACGAACCAGGTGACCACGTCGATTGTGTGTTTGTCGGGGCGGAACCGCATCAGGCGCAGGACAGGCTCGCTCATGTAATCGCTCAGGAGCGAGGTCACGATATGGCCGTCGTCGGCCACCGAGTCGAGGCGCAGGGCGGTGACCCGGCTCTGGTCGCCGCAGCAGATGAGGTCTAGATTCGGCTGCTGGCGGAAGAGTTTTTCCCACATCACCACTCCGCTGTTGCCCCGTTTTCCGTGGATCTTGATCCAGCGCATCCGGCCCTTGGGATCTTCGATGTATCCCGCCGCAGTCTTCGGTTTTTCGATGATGCCGAGATCCATGTGGGTGGTGACGAGGATGCGGTGATCTTCAGTGCCAATACGCCAGCTACGTTTTGAGCCGTCATCCGGGCG
>CALDKL010000369.1 GCA_937898895.1 uncultured Verrucomicrobiae bacterium
AATCAGCTGCTCGGAATTGTCCAGTTGCCCCGTCCGGGAGATGTCCGTCCCGATGGCTGGCCCGGTGTCGAAGGGATCTGGCATGATTTTGATGAATTTCCCCGCCAGGTGGGTCTGGTTCTTCAGAGCTACATCGGAAAGCCGGTTTCTCTCGCCTCTCTCGACCAGATGGTCAAAGACGTGATCGTCGCCTACCGCGAAGGGGATCGTCCCGTCGTCGATGTGCTCATTCCCGAGCAGGACATCACCTCTGGGGTGGTGCAGCTCGTAGTGATCGAGTCCGAGTTGGCTCGAATCCGGGTGGAAGGGGTCGATGCCGACACCGAGGAATTCATTCGCGGCCAGATGCGTGTGAAGAAGGGTGAGGTCATTCGCGCTTCCGAGGTACTGCGCGATCTTTCCTGGGTCAATCGCAGCCCCTACCGCAAGGTGGACATGGTCTACGCCCCCGGTTACGAGTTCGGGACCACCGACATCATCCTCAAGAGCTACCAGACCAAAGCAAACTGGTTCTACACCGGGTATGAGGATTCTGGTGTGGATTACCTCGGGGAAGATCGTTTCATCGTCGGGTTCAACATGGGCGATGCCTTTGGTCCGAACCGCAGCCTCAGCTACCAGTACACCAGCGACTTCGACATGGAGCACGTCCGTGCGAACTCGCTCGTCTACAGCCAGGCGTTGCCCTGGCGTCACTGGATCACGATCCTGGCTTCCTACGTGGACATTGATTCCGATCCGATCCCCGTGGGCGGCGGAAACACCACGGACTCGGATGGCGACAACACCCAACTCAGTGGTCGCTACGCCATCCCGCTCGACGGCACGGCCAACCGCAAGAGGGAAATGGATTTCGGATTCGACTGGAAGTCGAATGGAAACAACCTCGAATTCGTCGACTTCACCAATGCGGGCAACATCCAACTCTTTGGTTCGAGAGTGGAAATCTTCCAATTCAGCCTCGGCTACAACGAGACCATTCAGCACCAGCGAGGCGTGAGCCAGTTTGACATTCGCGGGGTCTACTCACCCGGCGGATTCAACAATCACAATTCCGATTTTACCTTCCAGCAAACGAGGGCTCTTTCCACGAGCGATTACTTCTATGTGATCGCGAGCTTCGAGCACCAGCACCGCCTCTACGAGGATTGGTCGATGCGCTTCAAGGTGCAGGGGCAGGACTCCAATGCCAACCTGCAACCTTCTGAGCAACTTGGCGCGGGTGGTTACGATACGGTCCGTGGCTTTGATCAACGGATTGCCCGCGGCGACCACGGTGCCTGGGGAACTTTTGAGCTGTATACTCCCGAGCTTTCCCTCGCCCGAATCGGGGATTGGGAAAATGAAACGGACAGCCTTCGTTTCCTGGGATTCTTCGATGCCGCGAATCTGGGCAACGAAGATCTCCTTCCTGGGGAGCCTTCCACCTACCAAGTCGGATCGGTGGGCGTCGGCCTGCGTTGGGATTACTCCGATTGGTTCAAGTTCCGCCTCGACTACGGATACCCGGTCTTCACCGAGAATGTGATCACGGACGAGTCGGGCCGTTTCCATATCGGGGCGACCGCCACCTTCTGATCGGGCATTCTCCGGTATTGGCGGTTCGCCCAGGCGGCTCCTCTCCTCAGAGCGGAGCCGTTTTGTTTTCGGGATGAGCCGAATCAGGGAGGGGGGCTTTTTCCCAAGCCTCGGGCGGTGTTTGGGTGGCCGGAAGAGTGGGGGGCGCTTGGGA
>CALDKL010000370.1 GCA_937898895.1 uncultured Verrucomicrobiae bacterium
TGGGTGGTGTTCGAGCTGTTGTATCCGCCGACCACGAGGAGCAGATCGAGCGGTTCCCGGAGCAGGTGGAAGAGGGCGTCCTGTCGCTCCTGGGTTGCTCCGCAGATCGTATCGAAGACGGAAAACTTGTGGTCGTTCCCGTCGCGGCGGAGGATGGCCTCGCGCACCCGGCGCTGGATCTCCTCGGTTTCCGATTTCAGCATGGTTGTCTGGTTCGCGACTCCGACGCACTCGAGGTGAAGGTCGGGATCAAAACCATCCGACATCGCTCCGGCGAAACGCTCGGCGAAAGCAACGGAATCCCCCCCGTGCTCCAGGTATTCACAGACGTAATCGACATCGTCGAGAGTCAGGACGATCAGGTAGTTTCCCTTCCCATCCTCGCCGGCGGCACGGGATGCGGTGGCGCGAGTCTCTTCGTGGATCGCCTTGCCGTGGATGAGTGAGGTGATGCCCTCCTTCGCAAACGCCCGCACCCGCTTCCACACTTTCATGACGTCGCCGCAAGTGGTGTCGACGATGTGACACCCCTTCGATTCGACCTTGTCCATGAAGGAGATCGGAGCACCGAAGGCGGGGACAATGACGACGTCGTCTTCAGTCAGTTCGTCGTACTGTCCGTTCATCGACTGCCAGGGGAGGGAGACGATTCGCATCTCCTCGAGCTGGCGGTTCACCTCGGGATTGTGGATGATTTCGCCGATGAGAAAGACGCGGTTTTCGGGAAAGACCCGCCGGGAGGCGTAGGCGAGGTCGATGGCACGTTCCACGCCATAGCAGAATCCGAACTGCTTCGCGAGGCGGATGGTTGTGTTTCCGACAGAGAGGAGGCCCCCCCGGGTTCGCAACCGTTCGACGATGGAACTCTCGTAATGATTGGCCACCTCGGCCTGGACACGTTCCATCACCTCGGGGGTGCGGACGTTGACCCGTCGGCGCTGACGCTCGGGCTGGGGAGGCATGGGGGAAAGAGGCGGGACACGGCCCCGCTCAGAAGAGAACTTCGCTGGTGCGATCGAGCGGAGCGTCGGTAATCAGGACCGAGCGGGGGGAGTCGGGAAGATTGTAATCGGTCGGACGAGGAACACTTTTGCCAACCGTCGCATCTTCGGGCTGGCTCTGCGCGATGTGAATGGGGGTGCCTTCTTTCACGAGATTGAAAAATTCCTGAGCGATCGTGCGGTGCAGCCGGAGGCAGCCGTGAGTCCGGGGTTCGGGCCAGACGGCACCCGCGTGAAATCCGTAGCCGGTCGTGAATTCCACCCACCAGGGCATCGGATACCCCACATAGCGGTAGCCGGGTGGAGTCCCGGAACTCTTACCAGGGATGATTTCGTCGCCCTTCACGTAGAAACCGTAAGTGCCGGACCGCTTCCTGGGCAATTTGTTGAAGGCCTTGAAGCTGCCGGTGGGAGTGGGATCACTTGCGGTGCCAATGGCGATTGCGGCGACAAAGCGAGGCTCGGTGCCCTCGAGGACGTAAACCGCGCGATTCTGCAGGCTGACTTTGACCTGGACGTTGGCCGGATTGGTCACCGTCCCGTAGCGGAGGGCCATACTGGTGGGCTTGCTTGGCTCCACTGTCTTGCAGGAGGTCTGCAACAAGGTGAAGGCCGTGGCCGATACGACGAGAATGGGTAGGCTGAATCCGAATACGAGTCTCCGAAGGTTCATAGGGAAAAGAATCAAGCGGGTAATCTACACCAATCCAGGGCTCGCGCGAATCTCCCGGTGATCTTTTTGAGGGAAATGAATTTTTTATTTCCGAAATGTTGACAAACCCAAACTATCTGATAGATTTGAGGCGGTTACTTTCTCGGTAACTGTCTGTTTGTGTTTCGTGTTTCGGAGCCGCTCAGCCTTCGGGCTGAGCGGTTTCTGTTTGTGGGGGCGGATTTTTTCCGAAATTTCCGATGGATGCGGGAAGGCGGCGTGTCCAGCGAAGACGAGGCCGATGGAGATCCGGACTCTTGTAAGGGAAAGAGGTCGCGCAAGCACCGCTTCTTGAGAAAACAGTTCCCCTTCTTTGCCCCTTCCGCGCGGCTCGTCGATCACTGAGTTCGCACAATTCCCTCCTCCCGACTCGAGGCAGGATCGGATTGCACACAAATTTGGCGAACAGCACCCGAACCAGAGGAGGTCGTCTCTCCAGCCTCTGCGACAGGTGCCTTTCGGAATCGAATGGAGCAGCGCTTCAGGCCCAGGGCAGCTTCCACTGGCCGGGAATCGCCACGGCGTAGTTTCCGTCCGGACCGGGCTTCACAGGAGCCTCGGCGTTCATGTCGTAGTCCTTCGGCATGATGGTGAAGTTCGACTTCACGGCGTCGTCCCACTTCACTTCCTGTCCGCTGTAGGTGGCGAGACGACCCAGGACGGAAGTGAAGGAACTGTTCGCCCCGGTGTAGGCATCGTTGTGGGCGATATTCTCGCGGATGCACTTGTGGAGATGGTCGTGCTCGACCTGGTAAGGGTTCGGATCGCCACTGCGAGGAGCGCGATACTGCCACTTCACGTTGCCTTTGAAATCAGTGATTCGTCCGGGCCCAAGTTGGAGGATGCCCTCGGTTCCGTGAAGCTCCTCGGCGACCTTGCTCCAGGTGCCATTGATGTGACGGCACTGGCTGTTCATCACTGCGCCGCCATGCTCATTTCCATAGCGGAATTCGACAAAATGGTGATCGAAGATTTCGCCCACTGTGCGCGGTTCCGTGCCGGCGCGACCACCCATGCCCTGGGCGATCACGGGATGTCCGCCCCTGGCTGAGTCACCACTGACGAACCAGTTCATGACGTCGATGTTGTGGACGTGTTGCTCGGTGATGTGGTCACCGCAGAGCCAGTTGAAATGGTACCAGTTGCGCATCTGGTATTCCATCTCAGTCCAGCCGGGTTCGCGGGCCACGATCCAGGGACGTGTTCCGTTCCACCAAACCTGACCGCCCCGGATGTCGCCGATCAACTTCTCTTCATGCACTTTTTTGAAAGCCTCGAGATACACCTGTTGGTAGTGGCGTTGCAGACCGACGACGACTTTCAATTTCTTCTCGTCGGCCTGTTTGGCTGCCTCGATGACTTTGTTGAAACCCCATGCGTCGACGCAGACGGGCTTCTCCATGAAGACGTGTTTTCCCTTCTGCACGGCGTATTCAAAGTGGATCGGACGGAATCCCGGGGGAGTCGCGATGACGACGAGGTCACATTGGTCGATGACCCCCTTGTAGGCATCAAATCCGGCGTACTGGCGGCTCTTGGGAACGTCGATCTGGGCTGACTTGCCCATTTTATCGAGTTGTTCCTGGATCTTGGGGAGACCTGCCGCGCGCTTGCCTCCGCCATCGATCTTGTCCTGAAAGGCGTCGGCGACAGCGACAAGCCTCGCGCTGTCACTCGCCGTGAGATTCTGGATGATGGCACCGGAGCCACGTCCGCCCAGGCCGATCATGCCGACTTTGATCGCGTCGCTGCCGGCGACCTGGGCACAAAGTTCTACGGGGAGGGCGGCGGCGGCACTTGCAATCGCAGCACCGGCGACAAAACGGCGGCGAGAGAGAGACGTTTCGGTGGATGGGGTGGATTCGCTCATGATTGGTCAGGGTTGGGATTCAGAAAAGGGCAGGGAACCGGAGAATCCGGAGATTCTTTGTGAAGTCTCCCGAACCTAGCAATCGCCCTGCGGAAGTGCAATCCCCAACCGCGCCGCGACTGCGGCATATCCTCCGACGGCGACCTCATGCCACCCGCCAGTTCGGGTCGATGTCTCCATCCAGAGGAGACGGGGGAAAGCCCCCATTTCTTCGCGCTGCGGCAGCGAAGGCAATCATGGCGGCATTGTCGGTGGAGTATGCGGGATCAGCGAGCCATACCTCGAGACCAGCCTTCGCCGCCTCGGACGCGACGCGTTCGCGGAGTCGGCGATTGCAACTGACCCCGCCGCTGACCGAGGCGGAACGAAGGCGGCAGTGACGGCAGGCTGCGATGAGTTTCGCGACGAGGATATCGACGATGGCTTCTTCAAAAGAAGCGCAAAAGTCAGAGAGTGCCGAACCATGAGGCACCCCGCCAAGTCGGTCGATGGCGTAGCGAGCTGAGGTTTTCAATCCACTGAAACTGAATTCGAAGTCGCCGCTGTGTTTCATGCTGCGCGGAAAATCGAAGGCGTTACGACACCCCGTTTCTGCGTGCCGTGCGATCTCGGGTCCGCCGGGGTAGGGGAGTCCGAGCAGTTTGCCCACCTTGTCAAACGCTTCACCGGCGGCATCGTCTTTGGTCGATCCGAGGAGTCGGTATTGCCCCACGCCGAGGACTTCGATGAGGAGGGTGTGCCCGCCGCTCACGATCAGTGCGACGTGGGGCTCGATCGGGCGAACGGGTTGGAGGAACGGGGAGAGCAGGTGGCCCTCCATGTGATTGATCGAGTAGAAAGGCCGGCACAGTCCGACGGCGAGAGCCTTGGCGAAGGTGTCACCGACGAGGAGAGAACTGGCCAGGCCTGGACCCGAGGTTGCGGCGACAAGTCCGATATCAGACAAGGCAATCCCGGCCTCCCTGAAGGCCGACTCGAGAAGTGGGCGAAGATCGAGGCTGTGATTGCGCGAAGCGAGTTCGGGAACGACTCCTCCGTAGGGAGCGTGAAGACGGACCTGCGAGGCGATGCGGCTGACAAGCGGTCGGCCATCGGCCGCCGCGATGGCAACGGCCGTTTCGTCACAGGATGTCTCGATGGCGAGGACAAGCTCCGCGCTCATGTTCGAAAAGCGATGACTCCCGGTTTCTCACTGCGGCGGAACCGGAGCGGGCTTGGGCGTACTCCCTTTTGGGGAATCGGCTTTCGGTGCAGGGGGAGCGACCTTTGGTGCTTCGGGGGGGCTCGGTTTCGCCGGAGCGGTCGATTTGGGGGCTTCTCCGGGTTTGGGAGCTGGCGCTGGTTTCGGAGCTGGTGCTGGTTTCGGAGGCGACGTTTCCTTCATGGCGGCCTTTGGGTCCACCGCCGGAGGCGCGACCGGTGCCGGTGCGAGACCCTTCGCGGCAGTCTTCGCGTAGACCAGCGCACCCTTCATCGCATCGACGGCGCGGACAAGCTGCGGATCGGTGAAGTTCCCGATTCGTTCCCGTTCCTCCGGAGAAAGGGAGTTGCGGCTGAACCATTCGGCGAGCTGTTGCTCCTGAGTTGGTGTCAGAGGGGCGACAATGTTAGGGATGACACCGTTCTCGTGGATGGTGCGGTGGCTGGGGGTGTAGTACTTCGCCGTGGTCATGCGGATGGCCTTGCCCTCGCCGATGGGGATGATGGACTGCACCGATCCTTTTCCGAAGGTGGTCTCTCCTACAACGATGCAGCGTTTCAGATCCTGGAGCGCTCCGGAGACAACCTCGGCTCCGCTGGCCGAGGAATGATTCACGAGGATGGCGAGCGGATAGTCGCGTTCGCGGCGCTTGCTCTCCGCGCTCGTTCGGTAAACCTTGATTTCCCCGGATCCGGGTTTGCCTTCCGTGGTGAGCACGACCGTGCCCGCCTTCACAAATTCGCCGCACACGTCGATGGCACTGCCGAGGAGCCCGCCCGGGTTGTTGCGCATGTCGAGGACAAAGGCATCCAACCCCTCCTGCTCGAGCTTGTCGAGAGCGTCGGCGAGTTCCTGCGCGGTCGGCTCGCTGAACTGAAGGATGCGGGCGTATCCCATCCGATAGGGTGCGGTGAGACGCGGGTCGAGAATGCGCGCGTCTTCGACGGAAGATTGTTTGATGATCTCGCGTTTCATCGTGAACTCGTGGAGTTTCTGGGTCGCGGGCCGCCGGATCGTGAGGGTGAGCGGCTCCCCCGGCTTGCCCCGCAACAGGTTCACTGCCTCGGCCATGCCCAGTTCCTCGGTGAGTTGGTTGTTGATCTTGAGAATCTGGTCTCCGGGCAGGATGCCGACGCGGGCGGCAGGGCCGTCCTCTCGCGCCGTGACGATGGTGAGAACCTCGTTCTTTGTCGAGATGGTCACACCGATCCCTTCGTAGGTGCTGTCAGTGTGCTGCTTGAGCTGGTCGAAGACCTTCGGCTGCATGAACTGAGAATGGGGGTCGAGCGAGGCGAGCATGCCCTCGAGGGCGCTGTTGATCAGCTTTTCATAAGTGACCTTGTCCGAATCGACGTACCCTTGCCGGATCGTCTCGAGAACCTCGGTAAAGAGTTCCATTTCCGCGAATCCGGAGTCTCCGGCAGCTTCCTCCTGCGCGTGGATTCGGACGGTAGCGCCACTACAGAGGGCCAGGCCCGCAACCATCAGGGCGGAGAGGCGGAGGAGTTGTGTCATCCGCCAAGGTGCCCCCAACCCCGTCGCATTTCAAGACGGCTCTTCCATCGCCGGAAAAGAGAACGCTCCACGACTCAGATCGCGCCGCAGGAGAGGACACCCGCCCAGAGGAGGGCGACATAGACCGCCTTGGTCGCGACGTGCATCCATTGGTCGGTGGCAAACGAGGTGTGTCCTTCGCATTTGGCGTGATCGATGATCCAGTGCAGGACAAATTCGACGAAGGCAAGGAGGGGGCTGCCACAGATCACCCAGACGAATCCGGCGTGAATGAGACAGTGGGCGCTCATCAGGTAGACCCAGAGGTTGCCCGGGCTGGCTTTCCCGTCTGCCAGCGGTGGCGGAGGAGTGTTCCGGTTTTTGCCTCGCGAGAGGAAATCGCCCTGAAGTGGAAAATCGGCAATGGAGTGGCCGATCACAAAGGCAAACAACAGGACGGCGGCGGAGAGTGCACCGGTCGGGGCGGCGAGGGGCAATGTCTGGAAGTCTGGCATGCTGCGTGGAGTTCGCGGCGGTCAGGTTCGCTCTGGAAAAACGCCTTCGTTCACGTCCGGCTCAGAAGGAATCCAGCATGGCTTCCCGCGCCATCGCCACCTTTTGGTTGGTCTTGCGAAGTCGTTTGCTGAGCTGTGTGGCAATATTCACGAGAAGTCGTGCAGCGGTTCGGGGATGGGCCTCCAGGTACTGTTCGAGGCGGATCCGGTCGATTCGCCAGACTTCGGAGAAGGCTTTGCTCACTACGCTGGCACTGGCCTGGCCAGGGTCGAACATGTTGATTTCGCCAACGGTATCCCCGGCTTTGAGGGTGCCGAGCAATACCGCGCGACCCGTCACCATCGTCTGGACATGAAAGGTGCCGGAAACAACCATGAAGAGAGCGTCCTGATTGTGCCCCTCGTCGATGAGAATCTCGCCGTCTGTGAGAGTGAGAAACTCACCGAAGTTTCCAAGCTGGGTGCGCTCTTCGAGGTCGAATTCCGAGGCGAACCCCATTTCGGGCAAGATGGCGTTGGACATTGGGGGGAGAGGGAAAAAGAAGAAGGGGTGGTCGGCCCGGTGGCTTGGGATGTGGGCACTGAGCGGTTCAATACTGGCCGCTCATCATCCCGGGCATCCCGGCCTGGCCTTCCCATGGCGCGGGCATGTTGTGGGGCATGCTGCTGAGTTTTTCATGTGGCGGCTTCGGCCCCTCATTCTTCGTTGTTTCGCAGGATGATAGCAGGCATGCGGCAAGCATTGCTGTCAGAACGCAGAGAATCGGGCGCATCGGGATCATGTTCGTTCGCGGCAAGGGGTTGACCGTGCTTATTGGACGTTTTCAAAAATCACTTTGTCGCCAGGTTGGACGTCGATCCCCTTGACCATCGACTCGTCGATGAGATCCGCAACAGTGACCATGTCCTCGAGAGTAACGATCCGGAGACGCGCGATCCGGGTGTTCCCGCGCTTCACAAGTAGGGAAGCGTCGGCGGCGACGCCGTGGGCACGCCCCGCGTTGATCATGACAAAGTCCCATTCCTTGTTCACCGCAATGACAGTGGCGACGAGACTGTTCAGGGCGAGGCGCTGGGCTCGCTGCACCTGGAAGGTCTCCTCTTCCTTCACCTTGGCCACCTGGACCTGTTTGGCCTGGGCCGCTGTGCCGAGTTGAGTATTGAGTTCAGTCTTCTTGGTCTGGGCGGTCGTCAATTGATCCTTCAACATCGTCAGGGTCGCATTGAGGTCATCGGTGGTATTGATGTTGCCGTCGGGGAAGGCTCGTGTCACGGCAAGGTCGATCTCCTTCTTCTCGATCTCGACCTTCTTCAACTCAGAGGTCACATCCTCGAGGGCGCGTTCGGCAATCTTGAGTTTTTGTTCGGAATCCGAAATTGCCGCTGCCGCCTGGTTTCGGGCATCCTTCGACTGCGTTTCTTTCGTCGTGGACTCGTCGCGCTTGTCCTCCGCTTCGCCCAGTTTGGCAGTGACATCGGTCACGTTGGCGACCAACGTTTTGTGCTCGTCGATGGCGGCCTCGAATTCAGCCTTGTTGAGCCAGCCGACCACAGAGGCTCCAAGCATGGCGAATCCCGCCAATATCATGATAAACTTTTTCATCTCGGGAAATCAGGTGGATGTGAAATCGAATGGCTTCGTTATGGTTTGGCGGGAGCCGGGGCTGGGGCCGCACGTCCCGGCGCGGGGGGGGGGGCTGCCCCTGGAGCAGGGGCGGGTGCCGGAGCACCAAACGGATCGGGAGGAGT
>CALDKL010000371.1 GCA_937898895.1 uncultured Verrucomicrobiae bacterium
GTGGGATTCGGCATCTCCACTCCCGCCCAGGCCGCCGAGGTGGGACGGGCAGCCGACGGGGTCGTCGTCGGTAGCGCGATCGTGCGCATCATCGAGCAATTCGGAACCGATCCGAACGTCGCTGCGAAAGTCGCCACCTTTGTCAAACCGCTTGTGGACGCCGCCAAGTCGGTCTAACCTGCGATCCCTCCTGACCCGACCCTTTTCCCATGGTTCCATTCTGGAAAATGAACGGTGCGGGGAACGACTTCGTCGTCCTCGACAACCGAGACAAGACCCTGTCCCTCACCGGCGAACAGATTGCCAGGCTCTGCCAGCGGCAACGTGGAATCGGGGCCGACGGACTGCTTGCCGTCGAGCCAGCGAGCAATGGAGAGGATTTCCGGATGCGTTACTACAACGCCGATGGAGGTGAGGCCGAGATGTGCGGCAACGGTGCTCGCTGTTTCGCTCGATTCGTCAATTTTCTGCAAGGCGGTTCACTTTCGAAGACCACTTTCGAGACCCTCGCCGGGGTCATCGAAGCGGAATTCCAGGGCGACCAGGTCCGCATCCGCCTCAGCACTCCCCACAGCCTGCGGCTGAACGATTCTCTCGACCTCGACGGAGTCCCCCACACCGTGCATTCCCTCAATACCGGTGTGCCTCACGCCCTCGTCCTGGTCGACGACCTCGCTTCCATCGATGTCAGGCGATTCGGAGCAGCGATGCGCTACCACCCCCATTTCGCCCCGAAGGGAACCAACGCAAATTTTGTCCAGGTTCTCTCCCCCGGACACATCGCCATCCGCACCTACGAACGCGGCGTCGAGGACGAAACGCTCGCCTGCGGCACCGGCATGGTCGCCTGCGCCCTGATCCATCACGAATTGAGCGGTGCCCCTTCGCCGATCCGCGTCCGCGTCGCCGGCGGGGATACTCTCGAGATCGGCTTCACCGAAACCGGACCCGGTCAATATGCCGACGTGACCCTGTTGGGTCCGGCTGACTTTACCTTCTCGGGCACTCTCGAGACCCTCTGACACCCCTTTCACCCCCCAGCCTGATCCGCCGCCATGTTCGAAGGAGCCCACACCGCCCTTGTCACTCCCTTCAACGAAAAGGGAATGATCGATCCCGACGCCTTTCGCAAGCTGATCGACCGCCAGTTCGAAAGCGGCATCCGGGGGATCGTCCCCTGTGGCACGACGGGGGAATCCTCGACTCTCTCGACCGAGGAACATCACCTCGTCATCGAGATGGCCGTGAAGCAGACTCGGAAGCGCGGACTCGTCATCGCAGGTACGGGTTCGAACTCGACCCGCGAAGCCGTCGACCTGACCCAGGCCGCCGAAAAGGCCGGGGCCGATGCCGCCCTGCTCGTGACCCCCTACTACAACAAGCCCTCGCAGGAGGGGCTCTATCAACACTACAAAACCATCGCGCTTTCGACCGACCTGCCGCTGATGCTCTATTCGATTCCCGGTCGCTGTCACATCCAAATCGACGTCGAAACCTGCGTCCGTCTCGCGGCCGAATGTCCCAACATCCGTGCAATCAAGGAAGCCGGTGGCGTCACCGAGCGCGTCCGCCAGTTGCGTGCCGCCCTTCCGGCGGATTTTGAGATTCTCTCGGGCGACGACGCCCTGACTGTCGATTTTATGAAAGAGGGGGCGGTTGGCATCGTCTCTGTCGCCGGCAATCTCATCCCCCGCCAGATGGCCGACCTCGCCACGGCGATGTTGGAAAAGCGTATCGGCGATGCCGAGGCAATCCATGCTCAGTATGCTCCACTGTTCAACGCCTTCCTCAAACTCGATACCAATCCGGTCCCGATCAAGGCCGCCCTGGGCCTCGTCGGCAGCTGCAAACCGAAGCTTCGCCTCCCCATGGTGGAGATGCCTGCGGCGAAGGTCGAGGAACTGCGCGGCCTGCTCACCACTCTCGGCCTCCTCTGATCCCTCTCCCGGCCCCTCGCTATGCTCAACATTCTCGTCACTGGTTTCCGCGGCCGCATGGGCCAATCCGTCGCCACGGCCATCGGCGAGGACTCCGATGTCCGCGTCGCCGCCGGGATCGACATGGGCGACTCGCTCGAGGACGCGCTCCGGAAGAGCGAAATCGTGATCGATTTCACCCTGCCCACGTTTACCACCGAACTGGTGGAGGGCTGCGTCGCCGCGAGCGTCCCGCTGGTGATGGGCACGACCGGACACGACGCCGCTCAGCTCGATCTGATCCGGCGTGCCTCCGAGGTGATCCCCATCGTCCACGCACCCAATTTCTCCGTCGGTGTGAACACCCTGTTCTGGCTGACTCGCCGCACCACTGAAATCCTCGGCGAGGACTTTGATCTCGAAGTTGTCGAGATGCACCACCGTCACAAGGTCGATTCCCCGAGCGGCACGGCGCGCCGACTCGTCGAGATCCTGACAGAAGTGCGAAACCTTTCCTACGAGAAAGATTGTCGCCACGGTCGCTTCGGAGAAGTCGGCCCCCGCACGGACAAGGAGATCGGAGTTCACGCTCTGCGCGGCGGCGATGTCGTCGGCGACCACACCGTCGTCTTTGCTGGAAACGGAGAGCGTGTCGAGTTGACCCACAAGGCCTCCAGTCGCCTCACCTTCGCAAAAGGTGCGGTGCGCGCCGCAAAGTGGGTCCGGTCGGAAGGTCTGAAAAACGGGCTCTTCGACATGCAGGACGTCCTCGGCCTGAAGTGAATGGCCCGAGTCGGGATCAGTCTCGGTTCCAATCTGGGCGACCGCCTCGCCCATCTCCGCGAGGCCGTGACACGGCTGGGGCCAGCCCGGTGCGGCGAGTCTCTGCGCCTCTCCCCGATCTATGAGACCGAGCCGGTCGACTGCCTGCCGGGATCGGGCGCCTTCTACAATGCCGTCGTGGAGATCGAATCACCGCTCGCCCCCCTGGATCTGCTCACCTTCACCCAATCGATCGAACGCGAACTCGGGCGCCCCGAAGTTCGTGACCGCAATGCTCCGCGAACCATTGATCTCGACCTGCTTTACTACGATGACCTCGTCGTTGCCTTGCCCGGCCTCCAACTCCCCCATCCGAGGATGTTGCAGCGTGCCTTCGTCGTCCTGCCGCTCGCCTCGATTCGATCCGACCTCGTGCCCCCGTCGGTGATGCAGTCACTCGACACCAGCGGTGTGACACGGCTCGATCTCTCCTGGTGGTGATCGGGGAGCGAGGCTGAAGGTATCGTCCCCGATCCGACGGAATCCCGGAATCCATTTTCCGGAAGCAGTGGACAAGGGAGCCAAACCGGGGCAAATAGCCGCCTCTCGATGAAAATCCTCGTGGCCTCCGACAAGTTCAAAGGTTCCCTGAGTGCCCGCGAGGCCTGCGAAGGGATCGCAGCAGGATTGCGCGAAGGTTTCCGAAAGACTCCCATACAGATCCGGATCCTGCCGATTGCAGACGGCGGAGATGGCATTGCGGAGACCCTGCTCGCGGCCTGTGGCGGCGAATGGATCGAGGTCGAGGTATCGGGGCCGCTCGGCGATCCGCTTGCGGCCGGATATGCTCTCCTGGACGGCGGACGAGTTGCCGTTGTCGAAATGGCAAAGGCCTCGGGACTCGTTCTCCTCGCGCACCGGGAATTGAATCCCCAGGTTGCCACCACCGTCGGCACCGGCCAGTTGATCGCGCACGCCACCTCCATCGGCGTCGAGGAGATCGTGCTCGGCATCGGTGGCAGTGCGACCAACGACGGTGGCACGGGCATGGCGGAAGCCCTCGGGTTCCGCTTTGAAGACGCTGAGGGAAACCCCATCTCCGGCCTGCCCTCTGGCCTGGAGCGTGTCCGGAAGATTCGGCCTCCTGACAAGATCATTTTCCCCCGTGTCACCGTCGCCTGCGACGTGACCAATCCCCTCCTCGGCGTAGAGGGGTGCACTCCTTGCTACGGTCCCCAAAAAGGAATCCTCCCCGAGACCTTTGCGTTTCACGAAGAACGCCTTACCCATCTCGTCGCGCTATTGGGCGAGGCGGGACAGGCCGCAGCGACCACTCCGGGAGCCGGTGCCGCCGGAGGTCTCGGCTTCGGTGCGATGGTGTTCCTGGGTGCTCGACTCGTGCCGGGATTTGACCTTGTCGCGGAGAAGCTGGGGCTATCCGACGCCGTCCGTGAAGCCGATCTGGTCATCACCGGCGAAGGCCGTCTCGATGCTCAGTCGCTCCAGGGAAAAGGGCCCCACGGCCTCGTCCGTCTCGCCCGCCGCCACGGCAAGAAGACGGCGGTCTTTTGCGGTAGCCTGGAAAGCCGGTCACTCGAGGAGGAATTTGGTCCCGTATGCGAAATCCGCGATCCCTCGCTGAGTCTTCCGCAAAATCTGGCGAACGGAGCCGTCCATCTGCGGGAAGCCGCAGCCCGATTTGCCCGATCCTTTGATTTTCGCCCAGCCAACAACTGATCCCCATGGCCGAATCCTCATTTCTTCCGGGTCTCGAATCGCTTGCCGCCCCGTACCCGACCCGTTTCGACCTCCATCTCGGCGATTGCGTCGAAGGAATGCGCCAGCTCCCCGACGAATCCGTCGATCTGGTCGTGACTTCCCCACCCTACAATTTGGGCATCGCCTACGGAACCTATGACGACACCAAAGAACAAAATGAGTATCTGAACTGGTCTCTGGAGTGGGCAAGGGAGGTGCAGCGACTGCTCAAGCCGGAAGGATCCTTTTTTCTGAACATCGGCGCGTCACCGAAGGACCCCTGGATGCCGCACGAACTCGCACTGACCCTGCGACCGCTTTTTTGCTTACAGAATACGATCCATTGGATCAAATCGATCACGGTGGAGCCGAAAGGTGGCGAACCGGTGTCGGTCGGGCATTTCAAGCCGATCAACTCGCCGCGATTCCTCAATGATTGCCATGAGTTCGTCTTTCACTTCACGAAGTCCGGAAAGGTGACGATTGATCGCCTCGCCGTCGGAGTGCCCTATGCACACAAGAGCAACATTTCGCGATGGGGGCACACCGGCGGGCGCGATCGGAGGTGTCGGGGCAACAATTGGTTCATCCCCTACGAGACCATCGTCTCGCGCGACCGTGAGCGCCCCCATCCCGCGACCTTTCCGGTGGAACTGGCGCGGCGCTGTATCCGGCTGCACGGAGGATCGCCCGAAGAGATGACGATGCTCGAGCCCTTCCTCGGCATAGGCCATGCCGCCATCGCCGCTGGCCAGCTCGGGATCGGGCGACTGATTGGATTCGAAATCGATGAGGGCTACCTCTCCGAAGCCCGCGAGAGACTCGGATGCGTGAAGGGAGATTGACCCGTACCGAATTTCATGCAGTTTACGGCTTTGTCCCCACCCTCTTTTTCAATTCGGACCAAAACGCCTCCACAGTGTCCTTTCGAATCTGCCGACCTGGAATGTGAATGAAGGCGTCGTGCGGCACCACCGAAGCATCCCCCCTGGCAAGGGCATGCAACACCTGTACCGACTGATATCCGTATTCGTAGGGATTCTGCACCACCGTCCCATACACCGCCCCCGAGCGGATGCCCTCGAGAGTGCCGTCATCCTCGTCAAATCCGATCACTTTCACCGTCTTCAGTTTACCGGCCTGCTCCAGAGCCTGAAGAATGGCCGGGGGATTGTAGGCGAACAGCCCGATCATCGCGTCGATCTCCGGGTAGCGCGAAAGGGTGTCTTCCGCGTTGGCTTTGGCCTTGGCGAAATCAAAGGCATCGGTGAGCGTTCCCAGGATCCTGAATCCACCGCCCTCGACTTGGTCTCCGGGAGCATCGAACCGGGTCGAATCCTCCGAACGCCCGAGGAGTTCATCCATAACGCCCTGACGGCGCTTTCGGGAATTGTCCTGCTCCATTCGCCCGATCAGAATCATGACTTCGCCCCCATTCGGAAGGGCTTCCTTGACCAGTTTCCCACACATCCGACCGGCGGAGTAATTGTCCATTCCGATGTAGGCACGCCGCTTCGAAGCAGGGGCGTCCGAATCGTGTGTGATGAGATTTGTCACGGCCGCGACTTCATCAAGCATCTCGGTCTGGTTGGCCGGATCGATCGGGCTGACCGCCACCCCCGCGCATCCTCGCGTCAGGGCATCCTCGAGCATCTGCTTTTGCTCGGTCAAGGAACCCGGCATGTAGATGCCAACGTCGACTCCAAGTTCCTTCGAGGCCTGTTTTGCACCCGCTTCGGCAATGGTCCAGAACTGAGCCACCCCATTGGAAATGAAGACATAACGGGACTTTTCAACCGCCCTTGATGCCGACTTCTCGGAATCCCCGCATCCTGCAAACGTCAGGACAGCGGCAAGACATGGGAACCCGAAAACTCGAAACAATCGGCGCAGGTGCATCCGCCGAAACTAGCCCGCCCGGGGCAATCCGAAAAGACAATTCCTTCCCT
>CALDKL010000372.1 GCA_937898895.1 uncultured Verrucomicrobiae bacterium
AAAAAGGCGAAGGCGAGAAAGGGCGGACAATCAGATTTCGATGATCCGCTCGCGTTCGTTCATCGCCCCGCAGCGAGGGCATTCGGCGAGATCGTGGGTCGAGGGATCCTCAAAAACGTGGTCACAGATCCCGCAGATCACAAAATGCTTTCGGCGGCGGTGTTCCCGGCCTTTTCGGAAGATCTCCGCTGCCATCCAGGCAAAGAAGAGGGCGCAGAGGATCCCCACGAGGTACACGGCGATCATTCCGTCGAGGGTCACGGGGAACATGGTAAGGGGGGGCAGGAGGCAAGAAGGGCCGGGGAGACCGGGCCACCCGGAGAATCGTGTACCGCTCAGGGTGCCGGGTCAACCCCGACCGACAGTTCAATCCACCCTTTTGCGGAATCCGAGGCGGGGACGAAACGAAGCGTCGACTCGACCACGGTTGCGAGTTCCTCTTTCCCGGAGGAGTCCATCGGTCCATCGACACCCGCGACCTCGACCTCGCCGCCCGGCGAGATCGTGATTTCGAGACGTGCTGCCGGGATTGTCCCGGCCAGTCCGAGGTAATCGTGGAGCAGGGACCAGGGGGCGAGCGGCCGATCCACGAGTGAAGGGTCGACTTTCACAAAGATTCTCGCATCGATCGGCCGGGTCGAGGGAAGAGCACTGGCAAGGGAGCCCTCCAGACCGGGTCCCTCCGGACCGGGTCCCTCCAGACCGGTATTCGCTTCGAGTGATGCAGGGGGGAGCAACTCGAGTTCGGTGCGCTGAAAGGCGGGGGCGAAGTGAATTTTTCCGGATTCGAGCCCTGGGCGCACCTCGGATTGAGCCGAGGGCGGCGACAGGTAAATCGTCCGATCCGCGAGTCGCTGCAGCAGAGCCCTCGCGGCGGGGTCGTCGTTTTCGATCACCTGAATCGCATCCGGTTTCGGTTCGACCCGCACCGGCGAGGGGTACACCACTTTGAAAAGGTAAAATCCGGAACCGTGGATGATCACCGAGAACAGAAGGAAGGCAGCGAGGTGCATCCAGACTCGTTTTTCCTTCGCCCACGCAAAGACTCTTCCGCGCTCGTCCGCGTCCTCCTCGATTGTCTTGCTGAACAAGCCCATTTTCCGGGGTGATGGAAGACGAACGCCTGGAAATCGGCTCACTCGCTTTCGAGTTTGGTGGCAAAGGTGACTTCAAATCCCGCATCGAGGACCCGTTTGGCGATGCCCATGACCGATCCGTAAGAAACGGCCTCGTCCCCGAGGATGACGACCTGATTCGACCGCTTCAGGGATTCGCCGAGCCTTGCCCCCAGCGTCTCGAGGGTGACGCGCACGTCGTTGAAATAGAACTCGCCCGTCGTATTCGGGATCAGCGTGATAATGTGGGCGTCCTCGGCAGTAGGGAGGGATGAGGACGAGGCGGGCAGCTTCACTTCGACGCCCGATTTGAGAACCAGGTTCGATCCAAACAGGAAAAAGATGATGAGCAGGAGGATCACATCCATGAGCGGTGCCGTGTAGAGCAGCCCGGCTCGATCCGAAAGGGTGGATTCCAGTTTCACGGCGGTGGAAGAAGAATCAGGTACCGGTGGCTTCCTCCGTGCTCTCGGTCGACCGATCGGAGCGGATGGAAATGATGTCGGTGGGCTGGGCACGGAGATCGCAGATCGTATTCACGATTTCAATGCCGGCGCTCTCCATGTCATGCATGAGGCTCTTTGCGTAAGCGCGAAGGTGGGAATAGAAGACAAAGGCGGGGATTGCGACCATGAGCCCCGCTGCCGAAGTGATGAGCGCCTCGTAGACCCCCTGGGAGATTTCCGCCACTGTCGCAAATCCGCCGACGGCGTTGATCTGAACAAAGGTATCGACCAGGCCGAGGACCGTCCCGAGCAGTCCGATGAGCGGGGCGATGTAGGCGACGGTGAGGAGGACGGTGAGGTGTTTTTCGAGCTTTGGCACCTCCAGTTGGCCGCTTTCCTGGACGATTTCCCTCAGTTCGGTGCGGGGTGAA
>CALDKL010000373.1 GCA_937898895.1 uncultured Verrucomicrobiae bacterium
ATCTCGCCGGTGTCGAAAAAACTGATCAGATGCCGGTCGAATAGCGCGTCAAGATGCGCGGCGAGTAGAAAACCGTTGAAGACGTTCAGCCGGTCGGCATCGGATTGGCATTCCGACCAGGGAATGGCGTGGCTGGCGCGAAGGAGTGCCGGGATGGCGATGCCCGTCACGGCGCAGGCGCCCCCCCAGTAGTCCATCAGACTATCCCGGTAGATGTCCTGACCGACTCGTTGCCGGACGAGGCTCTCGACCTCCGTATTGGTTATTGTCGCGGCCAGTTTCTTTTCGACTGCCGCGAGATAGCGGACTTCCGGCTGGTTGGGAAGTGATCGGGCCAATCTTGCCGCGTGTCGCAGCAGATGTCCCAACTCTCGGTCGTTGGAAACGCGAAACTGGCCTTCCCCCGCGTAGTAGTCAGCCTCGGCTTTCGACAGCTCGATAAGCAACGAGCCCGCCGGCAGCGACGTCAGCCATCTGCCGCGCCCAGAGTCCTCTCGGATCGTTGCATTGGCCCGATGCAACGCGGACGCCAACACGACCTGCTCTGGCACGCTTTCCACTACGATCTCCCACCCGTTGTCGTAGCCGGCTTTTTCGATCAAGGTCCGCTCGAGGGCGTTCATGTCGGTGTGACGCCAAGAAAGTGATTCAAGCAGTCAGCGATCCGTTTGCGGCGTTCGCTGAGAAACTTTTTATAGGCGTCCGACGTGAGCAGGGTTTCCTCGGTGGGGATGCATTGGGACGAGAACGCCTCCAGTCCTGTTTTTTCCAGGATTTTTGGAAAGTAGATTGCCGGCGCCTTGTCGCTGATCACCCGGTTGGTTTTCCCACCGATGAAGGCGAGGTTTGCGATGTCATCCGCTTCCCTTGCCGTGTAGCTGCCCTTCAGAACAGCCTTCGGAAAAATATGATGAAACTGGAGGCGGTGCTGGCTTCCGGAATGAGAGAGTGCGATGGAAAGCTGCGACTTCCAGTCTTTGGCACCCGCAGCGCGAAATGCCAGGAACATTGTTTTGAACAGCGCGCTCCGTTGATTTCGTCCCTCCAACTCTTCCGGAGCAATATCCAGCCGTCCCACTTGCTGACGAAGTCGATCGATCAAATCTTCCGCGCCGCCGTTTCGAAGAATGGCGAGATCCTGATCCAGAATCGTCTCGCTCGAGCCCCGGGAATATCGGCCTTTGGCATTGGCGAGCAGACACCAGAATTTCAGGCGATCTTCCTCCTGAGGCGAGACATCGTATTTTCTTCGATGGCCGAACAGAGCGAGTGTCACGAGGAGAAAAGGGGACGAGAGCAGCGCGGGGCTGTCGATGCCGGTGTTGCTTCGCAGAAAATTTAGCGCGAAGTCCATACCCTCCCGGCATTCTTTCCAGGCGGTTTGGAGTGCCTCCAGTGACAATCTCCCCACGGTGAGAAAGCGGGATTGTCCCGTCGCGAATGCCACGAGATTTTTGAGATGAATACCCAGATCGAGGTCGAATCCCTGCCCGGCGCATTGTTTCTGATAGGATTGAAATTCGGCGAGGGAATTTCTCCACTTGGCGGTGATCTGGGCCAGAGCGAGATCCGAGCTACGCAATTTTGCACCGAGTGAGTTAACCCGCACGAAAATCTCGGTGACCTCATCGTAATCGAGAGTCCGCTCCAGCACGTCGATCCGGTAGGAATACCGCTTGATGCCACGAAGGCGGGCCAACCGTTGAGAGTATTTTTCGTAACGGGGATCGTCGAATCCAGTGATGCCCGCTCGCTTGAGAAATGGAGTGTCGCTGTCGGATTTGAAAACGTCCGTGACCTTTACCCAGGTTGGAAGCTGCTCCAATTTCCGGGTGCTCACCACGAAGGTCATTTTGTTGAACCGTTTCTGGAGCTCATCTTCCGACGAATCCGGGTTCTCCTCATCGATTCCGTCTTCGTCATCTTCCTCGGTTTCCTCCTCGTCGCCGTCTTCATCGACCTCGGTGACGAAGGCGAGCTTCTCTGGATGGTCCAAATTGAAAAGCAGCTCGATTGGCCGTTTTCTGCCGCGAACGTCCACCGGGATGCCGCGGATCACGGCAGATAGCGAGGTGAGCCGCTGCTGACCATCCAACAGCAGTTGGGAGGAACCGATGTTCCCGCCTTCCTGCGCGATCGCCATGTCTTGCAAGGGCACCCCTTCGTCGGTTTCCCAAACGAGAATCGCCCCGGATGGATAA
>CALDKL010000374.1 GCA_937898895.1 uncultured Verrucomicrobiae bacterium
GAAAAAACAGCGGAGTGATCGTGAAAACGCTTCGGGGTATGAGAAATGCGGGTTAGACCCTTCCGCCCCCTCCGGCCCGAATGAGCCGCCAGGACAAGGAGGCGTTTGCCGCTTGCAAATGACGGGTCCTCGCGTTACAAGGCGAATCTCCGAGAATGCTTCGAATTGCAATAATTTTAGTCATTTTGATATTGAAGATTTCCTAAACAGCCCCAAACTAACCGAAGAACAGTACCATGCTAGAGACCACCATCACCAACATCCGTGCCCGCGAGATCATTGATTCCCGAGGCAATCCGACCGTCGAGGTCGACGTCGAACTCGAGGGCGGAGCCATCGGTCGGGCCGCTGTTCCGAGCGGAGCGAGCACGGGCGAACACGAAGCCTGGGAACTCCGCGACGGAGACGCCTCCCGCTACCTCGGCAAAGGAGTCCTCCAGGCGGTTGCGGCCGTGAATGAAAAAATCGCGCCCGAACTGGTCGGCATCGATGCCACCGAGCAGACCCGCATCGACAAGCTCATGGCGCAAATCGATGGATCGCCGAACAAGAAGAACCTCGGCGCCAACGCCATCCTCGGCGTCTCCCTTGCCTCCGCCCATGCCGCCGCAAACCAGCTGCAGCAGCCGCTCTACAAGTACATCGGCGGACCGAACGCAAAAGTCCTCCCCGTCCCGATGATGAACATCATCAACGGCGGAGCCCATTCCGACGCACCTATCGACTTCCAGGAATTCATGGTCATGCCCAAGGGGGCGCCGACCTTTCGCGAAGCACTGCGTCAGGGCGCGGAGATCTTCCACGCCTTGAAGAAAGTGTTGAAGGATCGCGGTCTCTCCACTGCCGTCGGAGACGAGGGCGGTTTCGCTCCGAATCTCAGTTCCGCCCACGAGGCCCTCGAAGTGATCGCCCAGGCCGTCGACAAAGCCGGTTACAAACTCGGCGAAGATACCTTCATCGCCCTCGACGTGGCTTCCTCCGAATTTTTCGACAAGGAAAAAGGCAAGTATGTCTTCAAGAAGTCGGACAAGTCCGAGAAGACCGCAGCGGAACTCGTCGACTATTACCTCGACCTGCAGAAGAAATTCCCCATCCTCTCGATCGAGGACGGTTGTGATGAAAACGACTGGGACGGCTGGAAGATTCTCACCGAGAAAATGGGCACCAAGACCCAACTCGTCGGCGACGATCTCTTCGTGACAAACACGAGCTTCCTTCAGAAGGGAATCGACCTCGGGGTAGCGAACTCCATCCTCGTGAAGGTGAACCAGATCGGCTCCCTCACCGAGACCCTCGACGCCATCGAACTGGCCCGGGAGAACCGCTACACCGCCGTCATCAGCCACCGCTCCGGTGAGACCGAAGACAGCACTATCGCCGACATCTCCGTGGCCACCAACGCCGGTCAGATCAAGACCGGATCGATGAGCCGCTCCGACCGGATCGCGAAGTACAACCAACTCCTCCGCATCGAGGAAGAGCTGGGCGACGACGCCATCTACGGCGGCAAGATGCGGGTCTGACCCCGACTGCCCGTTTTCATCCTCATGCGCAATCCGGACTTCACCGACCAACCCGAATGCACCCTGCACGCCTCCTTGGCGGCAGGGGAGCCCAGTGCCAGTCTGTGGAAGCGGCTCTCGCGCCTGATGGAACTGGTGATCTATTCACTCCTCGTCCTGGCTGCGTGGAAGCTCTTCGGGCCGGAGTTCCTCCGGCGCGACGAACTGGCGGCGGAAATGCAGCGCCTCGAGCACATCCGCAGTGAGAAGGAGGCTCGGGTCGTGCGCCTGCGCCAGGAACACCGCCTGTTGAAAACCGACAAGGAATACCTCGAAACTGTCGCCCGCGATCGCCTCAACCTCCAGCGCGAGGGAGAACACATCATCCGCATCGATCGGACCCACCCGAACTGATCCGCCGCTGCCCGAGAAACCCGGACGATATTCGCTCCGGGTTTTTTTTGGGCTTGAATAGTTAATAATTTACACTATTTTTATAATCTTTAGACATCATAACCCGATTTCTTCATGTCTTCCCTTCCCAAACGCCTGCTGATGCGCTGTGCCGGCCTTCTCCCGGAACGACTGCTATCGGCACTCCGACGGCTTCATTACCGGAGAAAGCTGGCGAAGGCGCGACTCACCGACGAGCCCGATCTCGCCGCGATTGCACTCCTCACGAAATCCGGTGATACCGTCTTCGATCTCGGGGCCAATTTCGGGCTGTTCACTCGCTTTCTCTCCGAATCCGTCGGTACCACGGGACGAGTCTTTTCGTTCGAACCGACGGCGGACATGTTTTCGGTCCTGGAAAACAATTGTTCCCACCTCGGACTCCTCAACACCTCGATCCACCGTACCGCCCTCTCCGACCGCACCGGCGTTTCCGAAATGGTCATTCCCGTTCGCGAAGACGGGAGCCTGAACCACTACGAAGCCTCCCTCGCCCCGGCAGAGGAGATCTGCGCCGGTGGGAAGACGGTCGTCGTCGAGACCTGTACCCTGGATGACTTCTGTGCCCACCACAGCGTCGGAAACGTCGCCTTCATCAAATGCGATGTGGAGGGGCATGAACTGGAAGTTCTGGAGGGGGCACGGAAGACCCTCCTCCATCATCGCCCCACCCTCTTGATTGAGGTCAACGACCCTCTCGATGCCGGTGGCCACGGTTCTCAGGTGCTCGCAAAGGTTCGCGAACTCGATTACGAGGTGATGACGCTGAACAACGGATCCCTGAAACCCTGGGAGCCGGGCGAAGTGTGCGTGAACTACGTGCTGCGCCCCGTGTGAGGAGGCCCGGAAGTCCGGCTTCCCATACTCTGCCAAAGGGGGGGGCGTCGCTGCGGATCCTGGGGTCAATACGGCCCCGTCTCAGAATCTGTGTCTTTTCTGCAAGTCCTTTGCGTGGAGACCCGTATTCCGAACGTGACCTGTCCGGGATCCGTGCTATTCTTCTCAGATCCCCTTCGGCTCCCGTCCCCTTCGCCATGACCACTCCCGCCCGTCGGCCTCACCGCCTCGCGCTTGTCCTTTCGTTGATGTTCCTGCCTGTCGGGGCCTGGTCCCAGCAGAGTCCCGGGATTCAAAGCGGCGTGGTCACGGGCGATCCGCGACCGGAAAACGTGCCCCCTCCGCCTGCTGTTCCTGTTCCTGCGCCCGCTCCCGACCCGCAGGCCATCCCCCGCTTCGAGGACCCGGTTGCCCTCCCGCCTCCCTCGACGGCTCCGGAAGAGCCAGGGGTCGAGACGACGCGAGCGATGCCACTCGAGGAAGAATCCGGGCCCGTCGAAATCCCCAAGGAACTTCAGGGAGATCAGCCCGCCATTCTCCGTGCCGAACCTGTAGCGGCAGATGTGGAGGAGAAAGTCGATGAAAAGGACTCCACGCTGAAAAAAATGGGATCGCTCGGCGTAGATGCCACTGCGGCACCGGTGACGGCCAGCGAGGTTCGCAGTGCTCAGCCTGCCCCCGAAAAACCGGCCGGACAGGTGGGTTCCTCCGTCCTCACCCGAACCGAAGCCCGGACCTTCACCTTTTCCATTCCCGCCCCTCGCGGCCAGATTCTCGACCGCAACGGATATCCCCTCGCCCAGAACAAGGTGGCCTATTACGCTGCGATCACCTTTCCCTTTCTCGGGGCCAATGTGGCCGACGCCGAGGTACTGCGCTACGCCGGCGAGCGCATGGTCCACGTCAACAACATCCTCGGAACGGAGTGGGACCTTTCCGGGAAGGCCGTGATCGATCACTATCGGGATCGGCGCTGGGTGCCGCTCGTCTTCTCCTCCGTTCTCACGGATCCCGAAGTCGAGGAACTGAAGCGCCAGAAGATGGAGGGCCTCACCCTGCAGCCCGTCTATCTGAGATTTTATCCGCAGAGCAAGACCCTTTCGCATGTGATCGGTTATGTTGGAAAACGGCCTCCGCGCACCACTGGTCCGATCGTAAACGACGAGGACCTGTGGGGGCCGGCCATCGGGGTGGATGGACTCGAACAGGCCTTCGATTCGGAATTGAAAGGGACGCCCGGACGCGTCAACGTGCTCTTCGAAGCGGATGGTGCAAAGGTGAAGGAAGAAGTCCTCTCCCGACCGAGGCCGGGATTCAACATTGTCACCTCGATCGACCTCGAGATGCAGCGTATCTGCGAGGAACTTCTCGCCGAGAAAGTGAAGCGCGGAGCCATGGTCGTGATGGACGTGCGCAACGGCGACATCCTGGCACTCGCCAGCTACCCGCAGTTCGACCCCAACGACTTCATTCCTGCGATCTCCCAGGAAAAATACTCGACCCTCGTCAACGATCCCGCGAAGCCTCTCTATCCCCGCGCCTTTCGCGGCACCTATCCCGCGGCCTCGACCTTCAAGGTGGTCTCCGCGCTTGGGTTCCTCGAGAGCGGCTACATCACTGCGAACGATCTCTTCCCCTGTCCCAACGCATGGACCGTCGGCAATGTCGTGATGCGCAACTGGAACAAGAACGGCGAGGGCTCGATGAACGTGGTGGGTGCCCTCACGAGGTCCTGCAACACCTGGTTTTACGAGGTCTCGACTCGCGCCGGATCCGATTCGATGAGCTACATGGCGACGCGACTCGGACTCGGGGAGAAAACCGGCATTCCGCTCCGTGAAGCCGATGGTTTCATCCCCAACAATCGCTACTGGGCCGACAAATACGGCTACCTCATGTCCGACGGCGAAGAGGCTGTCATGAGCATCGGTCAGGGCAGGGTCGAGGTCACCCCCCTGCAGGTCGCTCGCATGATGGCGGGAGTGGCCAACGGAAGACAAGTCCTGAAACCGCGCCTCGTCCTCCAGGTCCAGAACATCAATCACGACCTCGAACGAACCTTCTCCGTCGACGTGGCCAACAATCTGAATGTGGATCCCCATTCCCTGCGTGCCGTGCAGCGGGGACTCTACGACGTCGTCAATGCCGGCAACGGCACCGGCAAGCAGGCTTTCCACAAAATCACGGTTTCCGGAAAGACCGGGACAGGCCAGTGGAACATCGCCCTGAAGCAGAACATCTCCTGGTTCGCCGGATACTTTCCCTCGAAGAATCCGGTGTATTCCTTTTCCGTGCTCTACGAAGGCGATCCCGGTGAAGTCGTCAGCGGCGGAAAACAGTCCGCCCCCATCGTGGGAGCCTTCCTCGAACGCTACCTGACCGAGGAGAACTACAATAAGGTCCGCGAACGGGCCGAAGCCCTCGCCGCAGCGGAAGGCGAACAGCCCGAGGAATCCTCCTACCGTGACTTCCAGCCGATGACATCGATTTTCCGCGAAGGGGCAGCACCCGCCGATGGGCTCTACCCGAATGGCCTGGTGCCGCCCGCGCAGGAACAGACCGCTCCACCGCAACCGCAGCAAGACGGAGGGGGTGGCTTCTTCCAACGGATCTTCAAACGGAACCGGCGCTGACCTCCGACCCTTCCCCGAGATCCATCCTTCCGGTGTGAACTTCGAGCCCCGTCCCACTCCGCCGCAGCTCTTCCTCCAGTTCGAGCGCGGCGAGATCAGCCGTGAGGAACTGCACGCCGCCCTCGCCGGACACGCCCGCAACCTCATCGGCGAAATGGTCGAGGCGCACCGCAGTCCGAAAAAGTCCTATCTCGAAGGGCTCCGCAATCGATCCGCCGCTCGCAAGCTCGCGAAACGAATTGGACCCGCTCGCCTCCGCGAGATCCTCGCCGCCCTCGGAGCAATCGAGAACTTTCCTCCCGCCCAGATCCTCTGGAACGCCACTCACGCCGACGTGCCCCTGCACTGTTTCTTTCGCAGCAGGATCGAACCGATCTTCCGCATCACCCGACTCGAGGTGCAGCCCATGATCGTGAGCCTCGATGTCGAATACGGTCCCATGGACCGTTCTCGGACCAAACGCGAGTCTATTCTCCTGCAACGCGACGCCATGCTCCGGCTGGAACTCCTCGACCGTTTCGAAACATCCTGACAAAACCTCAATTCGTCAGCTTCAGTTCGCGTTGTTCCTCGATCTTTGCAAAGGCGAGAATTGCCTCCGTATCCCGGATATCGGCAATCCGGACGCCCTCGCGGGCAAGGCCCTCGCAGATCTCCTCAGCGGCGATCCGCTCTTCTTCACCCTCGGGCATCTTCACGACAAACAGGAATTCGGCGGGAAGGCATCCGACGCGCTTGAGTCGATTCACCTTTGCGATCCACTCGTCGCCATAGGTGTAGATTGGCGTCGGGGTGCTGCGGGCGAGATTGAGCGGCTTGATCGCCTTCTCCGGAGTCTCCGATCCCCGAGGCGTGAAGGCCAGGGGAATGCCGACGTGATAGGCATCGGTGCCGACCCAGGGTGCCTCCCGGTAGAGACGGCCGAGGCGCTGGGTCGAGAGCAGTTTGCGGATGTCGCGTGTGAGCTGCTTTTCCTCATAATCCGCCTGGGTGAGGTGTCGGTGCTCGACATAGCGGTCGTAGAGCGCCGCAATCATCGCGTCCATGTCGTCGCAGAGGCGCGTTCCCCGGGCGGCATAGAAAAAGGGGGAGCCCTGTGGGGCGGTGATTCTCGCGAAGAGATCGCCTTCCTCCTCCACCAGGAAATCCCCTTGCGCCGGGTGATTCCTCGCAACCTGGCGCAAGTCGTCGGTCCAGTGATTCGTCTCAATGGCGAGAGTCGAGAGTTCGCGTTCGAGCCGCTTCAGCCCGGCTTTGTAGAGCCCGAGATCGAGCTGGGGAAAACTGACCGAGACTCGCTTGGTGC
Organism: uncultured Verrucomicrobiae bacterium; assembly: GCA_937898895.1. GTDB lineage: Bacteria > Verrucomicrobiota > Verrucomicrobiia > Verrucomicrobiales > DEV007 > Arctic95D-9. Next base: position 6,732 of record CALDKL010000374.1, read on the forward strand.
GCTGCGGCGAGACGAGCCGATAGCCCAGATAGCGGCTACGCGCCTCGACCGCGACAATGCCCACATTGATGAACTCGCCCAGCTCCGGATAGGGGCGGAAACCGATCGCCGCGTAATTGAGTATGAGGTTCATGGGAGCAACGACGGGAGAGGGTTCAGTTCACGAGCAGACCCTCCACGGGCAATTTCGGTTTCATGAGCCGCGCCTCGACTTCCTGGCGGGTGAAGGAAAGCCGCTTCTTTTTTCCCGGACCCGTGTGCCACTCGCCTGGCATTTCGTCCCAGATGCCGGCCAGATGATAGACCGCAGATTCGAAGCGCGTCCGCCATCTCGAGAGAAACGCCTTTTCGAGAAACGGACGTTCATCGCGAAAGACGTGTTCTCGCAGGAACGCTGCCGAATCGAAAGATGGGGCGAGGCTGCGGTCATGGTCGATGAGGAAGATCTGCTGCAAGACCGGATCCCATAGCACATTCGGATCCCCACCGATGCGGTCGAGGGCGCGGTCCGGATTTTCGGTCCACCAGTCAAAACAAAGACAGCGCAGCTTTGTCTCTTCTTCGATGGAGCGCAGATGGGCGGAGCGGATCTCCTCGGCGAAGGAGACGCGCAGGGATCCAAAGGCGATGCCCGGGGTCAGCTCTCGAGCCCCGTCCACAGCGCAGTGCCGGATGAGTTCGGCGGGCAGGCTGAGCAGCTGCACCGGAGGTACGGGAAGGCCGCACTCCTCGGCGAGCCGACTGACGAGGTATTCCGTGACGAGTCGATCGCGGGAAAGATTGTCGCGTTTCAGAAAATAAAAATGCCCGTCCGCTCCTTCGACGAGCCAGGGGCGGCTCTCTCCGTTGGCGGCGCGACCGCAAATCCCGATGACGGAGATCACCGTCCGTTCGGTTGCTTGCGCTGCGGAAGTTCGAGGTTTCACCATGGCGTCAGGGAGGTCGCTGCGGGCTAGTGTGATGATCGCCACACTCGTGTAGTGATCGCTAAATTCGTGCACAAAATGTACTTTTTACGTTTCAATAATCAGCGCACTTTGCTCGATTCTTTTTCAGATCGCGG
>CALDKL010000375.1 GCA_937898895.1 uncultured Verrucomicrobiae bacterium
CCTTCGTCGCGAGACGCCGAGAGGACCCGTTCCCGCAAGGCGCGGCCTGGATTTCTCGCCGGGCTGTATGAGAACATACTGTCCAAGGGAAATCCGGGCCGGAACGAAGCGGTGACAGGCCGCAACCAGTCGCAGCAGAAGGGGTATGAGAAATTCGGGTTAAAAGGGGCCAGGGCCGCAACCACCAAGAAACGCAAATTTACCTCGTTTGCGGCAGAAAAAGGTGTTTGCAGTTTTCGATTGGTTAAGATATCTGAAATATATGACTCGATCTGTCGTCGTTTTTGCCCTGCCAATTTTTGCCCTGGTCGGATGTGAAACAACGGAATCATCGCGACCCCGCCACCTTAGTTCGACACGGGGATTGCAGGTCGAGACGGGCTCGATCGGGAACAAGGCATTGGTAAAGGAAAGTGATCCGAAAACTCTTTCGAAGTATCGCAAGGTGATGATTGAGGATGTGCGGGTGATCCATCCGCGTCGGGCGGAAGGCAAAGTGAAACCGGCGAGCCGTGCGGAGTCGGAACAACTCGCGGAGCGTTTTGAGGAGATCCTCCGGGAGGAGCTTCGCCCCCACTACCAGATCACGAATCGTCGCGGGCGGGACACCCTCGCAGTTCGCGCTACCCTGACAGATCTCCAGCCCAGCAATCCAAAGGTGTTTGTTTTTAACTACCTGCCCTATGCCGCGGTCGTCACGACGGGCGTCTCGCTGGCAACGGGAAAAACCCCTGGTGCCGGCAGCACTTCGGTGGAAGCCGAAGTGGTGGACTCATATTCCCGTCGTCAGATCTACGCAATTGTCGATCAGTTCAAAGGCAGCAAGCTCCAGCCAACCGGGATTGATCGATGGGGGCAAACGGAGTCGGCGATGCGGGCATGGAGCCGAAAGATCCGTGCGGGCATCGCGGGAACCACGGAACGACCTGGCCACGTTTCCCCTCGCGCGGAATCCTCGACACAGAAGGGAAAGGACAAAAGAGAGACGAGGTGGCGTTTTGGGTCAATCATGTCCGAGAAGAGGTGAACCCGACCGTTTCGTTTGGTGCTGACCACTCTTCTGCGCTTCCGTCTTTTTTCCGAACCTAACAAACCCGGCACAGCCATGGCAACCTCTGGCAACGACAACGCTTTTCCCATTCCGATTTCCGGAGCCGAATTCGATCCAGGCGCGAGTTGCGCAGGGCTGACCAAGCGCGAATACTTTGCAGTCCACCTTTTCGAAGGGGTGGTTGCCAGGCTCAGCGTGAACTGCACGCTTCAGGACAAGGCCAAATATGCGGTCGATGCGGCCGAGGCCCTCTGCAAGGCCTTGTCTGCGGAGAGTTGAGCCCGCCGAAATTCGAGTCGGTGGGGTTCGTTCACTCGGCCGTCTTCAAAACCCATCGCAATTCCGAAGCAAGGCGATCCGCCGTGTAGGGTTTGGGGAGAATACCCGCGAATCCGTGTTCGAGCGCCGCGTTGCGGGCGTTCTGCTCGAGATAGCCGCTGCTGACGATGACTTTGGCCGCTCCGTCGATCTGCTTGATCGCGAGAGTCGCCTCGAGTCCGGAGATGCCGCCGGGGAGGGCGAGATCCATGACGACGGCATCAAAACCGCGCCCCTCGGCCCGCGCCTTGCGAAAAAGTTCGACCGCTTCTTCCCCGCTGGAGGCGGAGTCGGCCTCAAAGCCGAGTTTTCGGATAATGGTGGAGGCCAGCAGTTGCATCGTCTGCTCATCGTCGACGACGAGGACCCGGGGTGTTGCATCGGGGCTGATGGTGGCGTTGTCAGGGTTTCTTTCGGTTGCGTTCATAGCGGTGCGGTTGGAAATGGGATTCAGGATTAGTCTGTTGGATTCAATAGGCCGTGTAGCTGACCTTCTGAATTTCGTCGAGGGTGGTATTTCCGGCGAGAACGTGGATGAGTCCCTCCTGGTAGAGGGTCTGGAATCCGGTTTTACGAGCGGCTTTGCGGAGTTCCGTCTGCGTGGCCTGGCGTTCGATGAGGTCGGAGAGTTCGGTATTCATTTCCGTCATCTCCATGAGAGCGACCCGACCGGAATAGCCGGTGCCAACGCACTCGGCGCAGCCGGAGGAAATGAAGATCGGCGTTCCTTCCGTTTCAAAGGGCATGCCCTGGCGGGCGAAGAGTTCGCGAATCTGCGGCGTGGGAAGGAAGGGGCGTTTGCAATAGTTGCACAACCTTCGCACGAGCCGCTGCGCCTGGGACATGGCGAGGGAGTCGGCCACGAGATGAGGTTCGACGCCCATTGAAAGGAGGCGGGAGATGGCTCGGAGCGAATCGTTCGCGTGCAGGGTGGTGAGGACGAGGTGACCGGTGAGGGACGCATTGATCGCCGAGGTGGCCGTCTCCGTATCGCGGCACTCGCCGATGAGGATCACATCCGGATCGGAACGGAGGAGGGCGCGGAGACCGTGAGCAAAAGTGAGGTCGTGGGTCGGGTCCGTCTGAGTCTGATTGATTCCCTCGATCTCGTATTCGATGGGATCCTCAATGGTGTGGATGTTGATTCCCTCGTCATTGACCGAGTTGATGAGTGCGTAGAGAGTGGTCGTCTTTCCGGATCCAGTGGGTCCGGTGATGAGGATGAGACCCTGATCGCGGCTCATGACCCGCTTCACGATCATGCTCTGTCTCTTCGAGAAATGAAGCTGGGCGAGATCCTTCATGCCATCCTGCTTGTCGAGGAAGCGCATGATGATCTTCTGCATCTCATTGCGGCAGGGGACGGCGGCGACGCGGACGTCGATGCGCCGCGTTCCGATGGAGAGACCGTAGCGTCCGTCGAGGGCTTCCTGGCGAGACTGGTTGAGGTTCGCGTAGTTCTTGATGATGGCGACGAAGCGCTGCATCATTTCCTGCGGAGCCGTATAGAGCACGCGCAGCTTTCCGTCGATGCGGGCGCGGAAGCGGGCCACGTTGTAGTATCGCTCGAGATGGAGATCGGAGGCACGACTCGCGATCGCCGTGTAGAGAACCCACTGCACCAGTTCCTCGGCGCTGTGATTGAGGTTCTGCGGGTTGATCGCCGCCATATCCTCGGGTTCGATCACGACGAGGCCGGCAGAATCCGCTAGGCTGAGGGTGGATTTCTCGACCTCGATCCCGGCGGATTTTGCCACTCGCGTACCGGTCGCGCTGATGAGCGAGCGGATCAGCCTTGAGTCGGCGAGCACGGGCACGAAATCGACCGGATCATTTCCCTGGGAGAGCCACTCGTCCTCGAAGCTGTAGTTGCTCTCGACCGAGGAGAGCAGGTAGATCTTGTGATCCCCGACATAGAGGGGATAGACGTTGTGTTTTTCGAGAAGAGGAATGGGGAATCTTTCCTGTTTTCCGGCCTCTTCGGGATTGTAGCAGAGACGCAAGGGGCCGTCGGTGAGGTATTGCAGGGCGACTCCGAGCGAGGGCATCATCGCGTTGTATCCGTCGCGATCAACATGGCCGGACCGATCCGCAGCCTCGGCGTAGAGCATCGAGAGACGCTCGGCTTGATCATTTTCGAAGGGGTAGTGATCGACGAGCCAGCGAAATGCCTCATGGAGTTGACCGGGGCCGAAAGAAGGTTTGGAAAGGTGTTCGAAGGGATTCTCCCGGGGAAGCGGGGTGGCGGAAAGACGCATGACGAGATCCTTGCGGATCTTTTCATATTGCTCCTGAGAAATCGCGACTTTCACCGAGAGGAAGGAGGGAACTCCCCACATGTCCGCAGAGCGCGGGGAATGGTGGGCAAAAACAAGGCAAGGCCCCAGCGTCGCGACAGGCAGCCAGGGATTGTCCGAGTGGGGAAAGCGACCAAGGCGTCGGAGCAGCCTTTCGGCATCGACCGAGCAAGTTTCGCGAGGGAGCTTCACAGGGACGATGCCGAACTGCACAGCAGTGCCTTCGAGCGACATCAGCCCATCCAATCCTCCGACAAAAAGAGACGCACCCGTTCCGGAGTCGGTTTTTGGCGAAGTGATTGGGGAGGCGGGGCTCATCGTGGGACGCAAGGGGGGAATCAACGGGAGCCGACGGGTTCAAAACCGGCTGCATGAACGTAGGGGGTTCCGAGATCGGATCCGTCGAAAACAATCTTCAGCCCAGAGCCCACCGTTCGCGGTTCGAGGAGTCGCCACGAGGATCCGGTCCACTCGGCTCGATAGTCCGCCGAATCGGAGGACAAGGCGGGATTCCAGTCCGTCCTCATGAAGGGTCCGGAGGCGTTGAGTTCTCCGGTCGGATTGGGATCGCGCCACTGCAGGGTGCGAAGAATGAGCAAGTCGTCCGCCCCGGTAGCGGCGTTCGGAGCGGTGCGCAGATCCCATTGGGAATGG
>CALDKL010000376.1 GCA_937898895.1 uncultured Verrucomicrobiae bacterium
GATGATGCTTTCGCTCAGGATGACGGAAGCATTGTTTCCGCCGAGATACATGCCCTCGCCGTGGCCACTCCCGTGGTGGAGATGGTTTCGCGTAAGAATGAGGCGGCGGGCGTTTGCACTGTTCGCCGTGAGGTTCGGCCCGCCGTTGTCGTGAATGTGACATTGGTCGATCCAGACCTCCTCGCACTGGCCGAGACGCAGGCCGTGGCTGCCCCCGGTGATTTCGAGTCCGCGAAGGCAAAGATACGATACCGGGCCACCCTGGCCCACGTTGACCACATTCTGCCGGTCGTCCGAACGGGTCACCACGACACGGGCACCCTGCGCCGCGACGATCCAAACGGGTGCCTCCCTGGTTCCGCTGACACGGAGATCCCAGAGTCGCTCGACCCGATACGTGCCCGCTGCGATCTCGAGCCGATCTCCCGGACGGAGGGCTGCCACCGCATTCACGAGGGCCTCGCCGTCGCCTTCGGAAAAGGGGATGACCCGCTGTGGTGCGATCCGCGACCACGAAGGATCGTATGATTCCGCAGCAAGCATCGGGAGGGCGATGAGCGGGATCAACAACGCGGGGAGTTTCATCGGAGGAAGTGTCACGGGGATGGTGGCGGCTTGATTCCTCGCTGGATTGGCCAAGATCCCTCGGGACGCGGGCGGGAAAAGGCTCCGAGATGGCGGGAGGCACCTCGTTCCATGCCGTCGAAATCCCGCGAGAATTCCGTGTCCGAGGAAAAGATCGAAAGGTCGATGAGAGGGCCCTCGGCTTTCCCGGGCAGTGGTCCCAGCTCCAGCGCGGAAGGTTGGGAGAGATGGTCCCCCGCGTCCGTATCGCGACCGATCTGATTTGCCTCGATACGGCCCGTGGCTCCGTTCGGAACGATGGCCCCGGCTCCGGCGAAGATTGCATTGCCGGTGATGACGAGATCCTTCACATCATCGGCAGCGATGCGAATTCCTTCGCCGGAGGTGACAATGGTGTTGTGATAGACATGGGCGCGATCCAGGGGCAGATCGTGGTGACGCAGGGCGATCGCGGCTCCGCGAGTGGCACCATCCGAGAGGAACAGATTGTCGTGGATGCTGACCCGTCCCGAAGCCTGCAGGAGCGCCTCCCGTGGATTCTGCCAGAAGACATTTCCGTACAATTCGCAGATGTCCTCGGATCCGACCCCGCTCTGGGGAAAGCCGCCCACGAGCACATTGGGTCGGTCGCCGTCGGGGCTGGGGGAATCTTCTTTGACGAAGACATTGTGACGAATCCGTGTGCGTCCGGGCGCTACGGGCAGATCGGGAAGCTTCGGACGCGACGTTTGGAACTTGATCTCCATGCAATACCCGATGGGATTCTCCACGAGATTGTATTCGATGACCCCGCGGAGGAAAGGGTCGGCTCCGTTCGAGTTGCCGAGATAGAGACCTGTGCCGCAGTTGCGGATGACGTTGCGCCGGATCGTCCAGTCCCACGTCGGGGTCTTCGTGGAGATTCCGACGGCCTGCTGCGAGGTGTTCCAGTCGCTGATGACACAGTCCTCGATGAGGATGTGGTGAACGAGGTTTTTCTCTCCGCCTTTCGCACTGATTCCAAAAACTCCCGGGATGCCCTGCGGCCCTTCGCCGAGGATGGAAAGGCGCTTCAGGGCAACATAGCGGCAATGGTACAGTTCGACGCAGTTCGCAACCTGCCTCTGGCGAATCTCCGCGACGCCGTTTTCGGGTCCCTCGATCGTGATCCACGCCTCTGGCGTGCCGAGGCAATTGCTGAGGGGCAATCCCCGTTCGTAGACTCCGGCCGCGAGCCGGAGCGTGTCGCCCGCGCGAAGCGTTGTGAGGACCCGCCGGTACTCTGCGGGCGTCGCGAGCTTCACCTCGGCAGCCCCGAGAAAGGAACAAGAGAAAACCAGGAGAATCCAGCGACAGCGCATTCGCCAGATCCTAAACCGATCGATTTATGAAGTCACGAAGTTCAGTGCTTGCGGGCAGGAAATCGCACATCTCCTCCGGGAGGGGTGCAATCTCTGCAATCCTCACACCGGAGAGCGACGCCACGAGGGGCGGTCCCCATCCCGGAGGATGGAGCGCACCATCATCAGTTCCCCGATGTTTTCCGTGGTGACAAGTCCGACGAGGCGTCCCGATCCGTCGACCACGGGCAGTGCGGGGCAGGCGTTTTCTTGCATGAGGCGGAAGGCCACCTCGAAGGGGTCCTGCGGATGCACCGAGAAGGCACAGGGCTGCATGGCCTGGACCACAGGAGTGGACGGCCCTGTCGCGCGGAGCGACCGGATCATGGCATCGCGCGTGAGGATGCCGAGGACATGCTCGCCGTGATCGAGGACGGGAAATTCCTGCTGCGAGGTGCGAAGGAGGGCCTCGACGGCGTCGTTGATCGTGTCGGCTTCCCCGAGGCGAGAGAGTTCCGTCACCATGGCGTCGGAGATCCTCGCTCCGCTGCTGACTTCCTTCATCTGCGCCATCGCATTTTCCGAGGAGGCTCCGAGATATACGAAGAGGGCGATGAAGATGAGAAGAGGATTGAAGAACAGCCCCAGGAACCCAAATCCAAAGGCGAGTCCCTGCCCGATTCGCGCGGCGACTTCGGTTGCCCGGGCATGCCCGATGGCCATGGCCAGGAGTGCGCGGAGGACTCGCCCTCCGTCCATGGGGAAGGCGGGGATCAGATTGAAAAGAACGAGCATGAGATTCACCATCGCGAGCTTCGAGAGGAGCGAGCCCTTGGGATCGGCGAGGTCCGCCGCCTGACCCCAGTCGAACCGCAGGCCGATTGCGAGGAAAAGGCCCGCTGCCAGGATCACGTTCACGAGCGGGCCCGCCAGGGCCACGATCAGCTCCTGATGAGGTTTTTCGGGCATGCGCTGCAATCGCGCGACTCCGCCGATGGGCAGCAGGGTGATGTCCGGCGTCTCGATGCCGAAGGCTTTCGCGGCGATGGCATGGCCGAACTCGTGAAGGAGGACGCAGGTGAAGAGCAGGAGGATGAATCCCACGCCCTCGAGGGCCGCATCCCTGCCTCCGACCGAATAGTATTGGATCCCAATGAAGGCGAGCAGCAGGAGGAAGGTCAGGTGGACGCGGACTTCGATGCCGACGACGGTGGCGATGCGGATGGACCAGCGCATGGGGTCTGAAAGAGAGGAGGGGAGCTGCCGCAAAAAAAAGAGCCGACTCCGCCGTGAGACCGCGAACGAACCACGGATCACGGTCTTCCGCTACCGAAAACCCCGTCCCGTTCTCGATCATCGAGGAGCCCTTGATCGCGCCCCGGCATGAGTCCGATAACAAACCTCTATTTTGGATTGCTGCGATTCGAAGGAACCTGTCTGGCATGAATCCCGCAGCCATTGAAGACATCGTAAAACTGGTCCTCCTCAGTTGGATCGTCATCATCGCTGCTGCCTGGCTGATGGGGCGGCTTTGTGGTCGGGTCGGGCAGCCGCTCGCCGTGGGGGAAATCGCTGCCGGTCTCCTCCTCGGTCCGTCGTTTCTCGGCCTCTTCGCTCCCGAAGTGGTCACCTTTCTCTTTCCCGACGAGGTGAAAGGCCCCCTCGCCCTGATTGCGAAAATCGGTCTGCTCCTCATGCTCTTCCAGGTGGGCATGGAGTTCGATTTCTCTCACCTGAAGACCAAATCCAGGGTGGTGGTGTCTTCCTCGCTGATGGGGATTCTCGCGCCACTGCTCGGGGGGCTCCTGATCGCGCCGTGGTTGCACCGCACCTTCGCACCCGAGTTGCCCAAAGTCGGTTTCATTCTCTTTGTCTGCATCGCGCTGGCCATCTCCGCGCTTCCGATCATGGGGCGTATCCTCCTGGAGATGAAGCTCGAGCGCACGGCCCTGGGCGCGACCACGATCAGCGCTGCGGCGATCGACGATGCGGTGGGCTGGATCTTTCTCGGGGTGGCCACTGCCATCGTCAAACAGGGGGATCATTTCTCCTGGCTGCCCTTCCTCGGCCAGGTGGCGATGATTCTGGTCTATTTCTTCCTACTCATGAAAGTGGTGGGTCCCTTCCTGATTCGGGCGTGGCGTCGTCAGTGTGCGGCCCACCGGACGGAAACCTTCACCCCCGGCTATCTCGCTCTGCTCCTCTGCGCCATGTTTGTCTCCGCGCTGATCACAAACAAGCTGGGGATCTTCGCCATCTTCGGGGCCTTTGCCCTGGGCGTGGCCCTGCATTCCGAACCGTCTCTCGTCAAGGCCTGGCGGGAACGCTTCGCCGACTTCGTCATCGTCGCGATGGTGCCGATCTTTTTCACCAACACCGGACTCAACACCAAGATCGGTTCGTTCGACAGTTCCGTGGCCTGGATCGGCTGCGCCCTCGTCTCCTTCGTTGCCATTGCCGGGAAACTCGGGGGATGCGCTCTGGGGGCGCGATGGGCGGGCGCGAGCTGGAAGGAGAGTCTTTCCATCGGGGCGCTCATGAATTCGCGTGCCCTCATGGGACTGATCGCGATCAGCGTTGGCAAGGACCTGGGATTGCTCAACGACAAACTCTTCACCATGTTCATCATCATGTGTCTGCTCACCACCGCCACCACCGCACCCCTCCTGCGTCTCTGGCTGCCCGAGGATTTGAAACGACTCGTGCCCTGGTGGAAAAAGAATGAAGCGCCGACTCTCTCCGGCAGCGAAGTGTCCGGATAAGAAACCGCGAAGCGAGGGGATCGACCAGCCTTCGGGCACGGAGCATGAAACGGACGGATCCCTTTTCGAGTCCCAAGCCGGGTGCCATCCCCCGGCTGGCCAGTCCCCCTTGCTACCTTGCCGAATTCGACTTCCCGGATCCGGGAGAGACAAATCCCGATCCCGCACCCAAAACCCCTCCTGCCCCCATGAGCGAAGACCGACTGTATCTCATCCGCCCCAGCTTCTTCCAGGATGACCTGGGTCCCTTCTATTGCCCCGGCTGTGCGGAAGTTCTCGGACTCCTCGAGCACTACCCGTCTCTGCGAGATCGGGTTTCTCTTCACTATGTCGACTTTGCGCGCCCCCGACCCGACCTCGTGGATCTCCTCGGGGAGGAGTTTCAGAGTTGTCCCGTCCTGATCCTCGGGGAGGACCACGGGGACCTTCCCTCCTCGATACAGGTTCAGCATGCGAAAGGCCACAGCTTCATCGAGGGGGCTCGCGAGATCGGCACCTACTTTGCGCGAGTATACTCCACGGGATTTCCGTTCTAAGGTGTGGGGAATGCGCCACCCGGATCAGCGAGTGACGAGCTGCGCGGTAGGTGGAAAGCCATCCCGTGCGGGCATTTGACTAACACTACACCAGGCCAATCGTCATGGAATCGTCTTCTCCTCCCCGTGGTTTCTCGACTCTCGCCGTTCATGCGGGGACCTATCAGGATCGGGATACCGGAGGGGCGTGCAGCCCGGTTTTCACCTCGACGGCTTTTGCATTTCCGAACGCCACGGGAGAAAATATCTATCCGCGCTATTTCAATACTCCCAACCAGAAGGTGATCTGCCGGAAGATCGCCGCGCTCGAAGGCGGAGAGGGTGCGGTCGCCTTTGGATCGGGCATGGCCGCGATTTCGACCCTGCTGCTGACGCACCTGCGGCCGGGCGATCACGCCGTCTTTCAAAGCGACCTCTACGGAGGGACGGTGCAGTTCGTCACTCAGGAATTGGTGCGACTCGGTATCGAGATCTCCTGGTGCGCCACGCCTGCGGAATTTGCCGCAGCGATCCGACCCGAGACCCGGCTGCTTTACACGGAGACGCCCTCCAATCCATTGCTGCGCTGCGTCGACCTGAAGGAGGTGGCCGAATGGGGGCGCGAACATGGCGTGCTCACCGTGGTGGACAACACGTTTGCCACTCCGATCAACCAGAATCCGCTCGCCATCGGGATTGACGTGGTGATCCACAGTGCCACGAAATACCTGAACGGACACAGTGATGTGAACGCCGGATTTGTCGTCGCGGCGGAGTCCATCATCCGGCGCGTCGCCGCCGGTGCGGTGAACCTCGGCGGCATGCTCGATGCCCAGGCCTGCGCCCAACTCGAACGAGGCATGAAAACGCTCGCGCTGCGGGTGGAGCGCCACAACGACAATGCCGATCAAATCGCCTGCTTTCTCGCGGGACATCCCCTCGTGGAATCCGTCAATTATCCGGGCTTGGATACTCATCCGGATCACAAGGTCGCCACGGCACAGATGCGGGGATACGGCGGGATGTTGTCGTTTGAATTGCGCGACTCCCGTCAGATTGACGGAATGCTGAGCCACTTGCGTCTCATCATGCCTGCCCTGAGCCTGGGAGGTGTCGAGAGCCTCATCTGCGTCCCGAGCCGCACCACCCACCGGACCCTGACCGCCGCCGAACGTGCCCGCGCGGGGATACGGGACGGACTGGTACGCCTCTCGGTGGGCATCGAAGATGCCGAGGATCTGATCGAGGACCTGACCCGGTCGCTCCAGCCCGGTCTCTCGTGACCCGGTCTCCCGTGACCCGGTCTCCCGTGACCCGGAGCACCTTCGGGAGATTCCCAACGGACGAGTTACTTCGAATAGTCTTTGACCAGCCGGACGGTGGCCTGATTCGGAGTCGCGCAGGTGAAGGCGATGCGGTGCGGGCCGGAGATGAGGGCGGGGAGCGGCTCGGGGAGATCGCCTTCCGCGACGATGGCGCGGGCGGCGTCGCGCACGATCCAGTGGCGCTGATCGCGGCAGAAGAGGCGCTCGCCGGCTTTCAAGGACACGGGGAAGCGGATCGTGCGCTCATCAAGGGTCAGCACGGGAGTGCCCATCGCGCCCGAGAATTCGATTTCGAGCTTCGCTGATTCGCCGGGGCGCACCGACAGATTCCAGGTGTTGTCTTCTCCGTCCGGCGCGTTGATCCGGCGCGGCATTTCGTATTCGCGGGTGAGATGTTTCCAGCCGATCTGCTCTTTTGGGCGCAATGTGCCGAAGGGTTTTCCGCCGGCGTTTACGGTCACTTCCGCTCGCGCGTTGGCTCCCGCCGGTTTGGCCGCAGCAAAGACGACCGCATTTTCTCCGGCCCGCAGCGTGGGAACCTTCCCGGCGACGCGGAGGGTCGCGAGCGGGTTTCCTTTGTCGTCGTAGTGCATGCCGTGGCCGTCTGCCTCGATCTCGAGAGAATCACCCGACTTCAGCGTGACGGGCAGAGTGAGGGCAGCACCGTTGACCGTGAGCGAGGGGTTCTTCAACTCGATCGCCTGGATCGGGAGCGCGACGACCGGGCCGATGACGACCTCCGCCGCGCCGCCCGCAGGCAGGTCGTTGAGGTAGAGATGCAGCCCGGAGATGTGGGCGAGGTCCAGCGGGTTGCGGTAGAAGCCGTAACTGCTGCCATAGGGCCACTGATAATCGGTCATGTGCTCGACGTCGCGCTCGCGGAAGAGCAGTTCGACATAGCGCCATCCGGTGAAATCGAGCGTGACGTAGTGATCCGAGAACGCCTCCATGTATTCGCGCGGGGTGGCGAGCTGGAGGTTCAGGAGTGCGCCGCTGCCGTCGCCTTTCACCCACACGCCGAGTGCGCCGCTTTTGCCGAGATCGCGATAGGGCGCGGGAAATTCGAGACTCGCGCGGGTCCATGCGCCCTCGCGAGAGGTGCCCTTGTTTTCGCCGCGCAGCCGGAGATTGCGTCCTCCGCCGTGCGCATCGGCGGTTTCCTCCGCGAGGTGGAGCGTCACCTGCGACGAGGCCGTTGCCTTTTTGAAAGAGGTGAGGTTGGCAAAATCGGTCACGACTTTGCGCTGGGCGCTGTCGTAGGGTGCCACGGCGTAGAGGGCCTCGATGCGGGCGGAGAGCGGCTGCTCGGCAAAGGGATTGCGGGCGGTCCATTTTTCGGATCCGTTCCCCATCGCGCTGATGCGATGGGCTTCCATCTTCACCGGCGTAAAGCGCCATGTGCCGTCGCGCTCCTGGCGCAGGCGGAACTCGTTTCCCGGCACCGCCACGCGGGTGATGGTGGCGTCGTCAAAATACCGCGCGAGCCGCAGATGTTCGTGCCAGCCGAGGACGGTGAACTGTTTCTCGACATGAAAGCTCTCCGGCTTGTGCGTGACGTTCACTCCCTGCATCGACATGGCCGCGTCGAGTCCGAGATTCTTCGTCGCGAAATACTCCATCTCATCGAGGAAATGCCCGCGTGCCAGCGCACTGGGTCCGCGCGGCGCCCACCAGCCGAGCTGAGGCTCGATCAGGTCGGCATCGCGGTATTGCGCCGCGATGGCGATGTGTTTGTCGTGGAAACGTTTTGCCGCCCACACGGAATGATCCCACGCGCCGAGGCGCGAGTGGAACCACCAGTTGTGTTCGCCGTGGCAACTCGCCTCGACGAGCACCTCGCCGCGCAGTCGTTTGAAGATGGCGTGGCGCATGAAATCGATGCCGTAGCGGCTCAGCATCCCCTCGGAACCATCGAAGTAAATCTGGTCGAGCCCGCAGGCGTTGAAGACGTTTGCGATGCGGTCGGCGAGTTCTCCGGCCAGGGGCGAATCCGGCTCGGGATAAAACGCCAGATAACGCTGCTGGAGGTAATCGGCGCGCGCACCCGTCTCGTGCGCGGAGGGACGGGTCTTGAAGGCACCGCGCGTGCAGCCCTTGAACGCATACGGCGGCGCGGCGCTGACCTCGCTGTATTGGATCAGCTCCTTGCCGATGCGGAGGACATTGCCGCGGCCCGAATAAGTGAAAACGACATCGTGGTGCGGCGAGGGTTTTTCCTTCACCAGCACCACGGTGTCGGCTGCTCCGAGCGGCTGGGCGAGGGTGTAGGAATCCGTCGCGATGAGCTGCGGACTGGCCTCGGGTGTCACCCACGGGTCGCGCGTGTCGATGCAACCGGTGAGGGTGTGAATGCCCACCTTCAAACCTGCCGCGTGGATGCGCGCGACGGCCTCCTTCATGTCGTCGAGTCCCTTGGGAAAGAGCGTGCGCCTTACTTCGTAGTGGCCGAGCGTGCTCCACCAGGTGTGCAGATGGATGTGGGTGAAACCACCGCGTTGTGCCAGCGCGATCCAGTCGTCTACCGAGGCGAGCGAGAGATCGGCGAAAAGATACGATCCCCGGTTGGTCTCCGCACCGAGGGACCACGGACCGCCGAGCTTCGAAACGGGCACGCCGGCGGCTTCGGCCATGGCGCGCAGCATCGCGGGCATCTCCGCCTTCGGTCCGGCTGCGAGACCCGCCCGCCGGCCGGTGAGGCCCTGTTCGGCTGTCGTCGAGACGCGCAGGGAGACGGGCTTGCCAGCGATGCTCATTTCGACCGGCAGATCGTAACCGCGCAGACAGACGGCATCCGTGTCGTCGGAGATCAGATTGGCCATATCTCCCCGGTATTTCGACGGCGCGACCGGCAGGTTCACGAAGGTGAGTTCGGCCACCTCGGGCAGCGTCAGGGAGCGCAGGGTGAAGGTGAAAAAGTCGTCCCGCGTCTCCACCCCGAGCACGGCCGTTCCCTCGCTTCGGGGAAAGGTGAAGGTGAGTGCGCCGTCCGCGAACGAGGCCTTTCGGGCCGTGACCTGACGGCCGTCGGTGAGCCGTGCCGAGACCAGTTCCTGCGGGCGGGAGAGCAGCTCGCGGCCCGAGACCTTGTTTCGCAGGGAAACGGCCCGGCCTCGCGTGTCGATCGCGAGCACGGCGCGGCGATTTTCAAGGGTCTTGGCGAGCGTAGGGGCGATCTTCGATTCATCCACGAGGGTGTAGGCCGCATCGGCCCGCGCGGGATCGGTGGCGAGGGCACCCACCTCGGCCGCACTCAGCGCACGCGAGTAGAGCCGCACCTCGTCGATCATCCCGTGGTGGCTGGTCTCCCCGGCCCATTGGCCGAGGCGCAGTCCGTCGGCCGCGACGGGATCGGACCATTTGCCTTTGGCCACAGGACGTCCGTTCACGTATGCCGTGATCTCCGGCAGGGAGAAGACGACACAGACATGCGTCCATTTGTTTCGCGGCAGCGCGGAGAGCACGGGCACGCTCGTCTCGTTCCACTTGCCGCCCGGTTCCCCGGCTCGCTGGCCGGGTCGTCCCAGGCGGAAGGAGAGCGTGTCGTCATGGACAAAAAGCATCAGCCCGCCCGGACTCCAGGTGCGCGTCGTGAGGAGATTCGGATAGCGTCCCGTGCCCTCCCAGGTGACCCAGAGCGAGAGCGTGATCTGCTTTGCCCCGTCGAGTCCCGGCACCGACGGCAGGTCGAGAAAGGACTGCGTCCCGTCGAAATAAGCCGCTGTTCCGAAAGCACCCTTCGCCCACTGCGTCCCGGTGAACTCCCCTTCGAGGCGGCTCGGAGACTGGTCGGCGGTGATCGCCCCGATGCCTTCCTCCATCGGCAGCCACAGCCTCAGCGCCGGATCGGGTTCGGCGGCGACAGCCATCGTTGCGAACGCAGTGAGAGAAAGAAGGAACGGAAGCAATTTTTGCATTCGGAGCGGTAGAGCAAAGTTCCGAATGGCTCCAGTCGATTCGGAAGCGCACTTGCGCACGGTGGACAGACCCGGCAAGGAGCGACCGTCCGAACCCCCGGCTCTCCGGCCGATCAGACCGGAGTGCGGTTGGGTGGATCAGAGTGCGGTTGGGTGGATCAGAGTGCGGCGCAGCAGTCTTTCGTTTTATTGTTGCAACCGCGTCTCAATTGCGCGATGCTCTGAGGAGATGTCTTCTCTGATTTCCCAGGATCTGACCATCGACAACCTGACGACGCTTTCGCAGGCTCAGGTGGGGTGCGATTTTCAGATCCGGTATCTGGAGGGACCTGCCTGCGAACAGCTCCGCAATCTGGGATTTTGCGAGACACTCCAGGTCCGCAAGCTCGCGGGCGGCCGCAATCTGATTTGCTCAGTGTGCGGCACTCGTCTCGCCGTGAGCCACGAGCTTGCCGAACAAGTCAAGGTCACTCCCGTTCGCCCCGTCTGAGGGATCGCATTGATGGAGCCGAAGCCCGAGACGGTCGCCCTGGCCGGCAATCCGAATGCGGGAAAGACAACCCTGTTCAACGCTCTCTGCGGCACCACCGCGAAGGTCGGGAACTATGGCGGAGTCACCGTCGAGGTGAAAACGGGCGAGTTCTTCACCCCGCATGGCCGCCGCCTCGGGATCATCGATCTGCCGGGCACCTACAGTCTCGAGGGCGGTTCGCCCGACCAGCGAATCGCGAGTGATGTTTTGTCAGGAAAACACGAGCGTCATGCCGCGCCCGACCTCGTCGTCTGCGTCCTCGATGCCTCGAATCTCGAGCGTCATCTCCAACTCGCTCTCGAGATCCTCGAACTCGGTCGGCCCACGATCATCGCACTGAACATGGTCGACGTGGCGGAGAAGTCGGGGCTCCGCCTCGATCCCGTCAAACTCTCCGAGGAACTCGGCGTTCCGGTCGTGCCGATCCAGGCGAATCGGGGCAAGGGGCTCACCGAGCTGAAACAGGCGATGCGCCATCCCTTTCCCTCCGCCCCCGGAGTCCGTTGGGAGAAGGGCAACGCGACCGAGCGCCGCGCCTTCGGCCTCGAAGTCGCCGGTCTCGCGGCGCGACGCACCACCCTTCACAGCACCCATTTCTCTGATCGGCTCGATGCCGTGTTGCTGCATCCGGTGCTCGGCTGGTTCTGTTTCATCGCGATCATGTTTGCGCTGTTCTGGTCGATTTTCTCATTCGCCGCCATTCCCATGGGCTGGATCGAGTCGCTCCAGGAGTCCCTCATCGGCGCGATTGAAAAACGCATGGCCGGGGGAGACCTGCGCGACCTCATCACCCAAGGCATCATCGGCGGAGTGGGGGCGGTGGTCGTTTTCCTGCCGCAGATTTTGCTGCTGTTTTTTTGCATCGGCTTGCTGGAAAGCTCGGGCTACATGGCCCGGGCCGCCTTCCTCATGGACGGAGTGATGGGCCGGGCCGGACTCAGCGGCAAGGCCTTCCTCCCGCTCCTCAGTTCCTACGCCTGCGCCATTCCGGGGGTGATGGCGACCCGCACGATTGATTCGGCCAAAGAGCGGCTCGTCACCATCTTCGTCGCGCCCTGGATGAGTTGCTCGGCGCGCCTGCCTGTCTACTTGCTGCTCGTGCCCATGCTCCTTGGTGGACGTGAGGGTGGCACGACCCAGGCGCTCGTCTTCCTCGCCATCTATGTGCTCGGCACCGGCACCGCCTTTGTCGTCGCCCGCCTCCTCCGAGGCCGCCTCGGACCCGACGAGGTGAAGAGCCACTTTCTCCTCGAGTTGCCGCCCTACCGGCTGCCGCAGTGGAACTACATTTTCCGTCACGTCCTCGAGCGAGGCTGGTCTTTTCTCCGCAAGGCGGGGACGTTCATCCTCGCGCTCATGATTCTTCTCTGGGCGGCCTCA
>CALDKL010000377.1 GCA_937898895.1 uncultured Verrucomicrobiae bacterium
GCTTCGCCCTTTCCGTGCGGCTTCTTGCCTCCGGCCTCTTCATCTTCCGTGTCTCCCTCTGGCTCGCGGCAGCGACCTACGCCCCCGCCCTCGCCCTCGAAAAAGTCACAGGCATCCCCCTGTGGGCGACAATTCTCGCCTCGGGTATCCTGACCACATTCTATACAGCCCTCGGCGGGATGCGCGCGGTAATCTGGACCGATGTGATCCAACTGATCGTCCTGTTCGGCGGGCAACTCGTGATCGCCCTCGTCGCAGCGAGCAGGATTCCCGGAGGATTCGGGGAGGTGTGGACCACCGCTCTCGCCGACGGGCGCATGAATCTCGAGTTTTCCTTCGCGCTTTCGGATCGCATCAACCTCGGCTCGGTCCTCCTCGCAGCCGCCTTTCTCCACCTCGTGCAGATGGCTACCGACCAGGTCTCGGTGCAGCGATACCTCACCGCTGGCAGCCTCGCCGAGGCAAAGCGCTCGCTCTGGATCAAGCTCTGGTTCATCCTCCCGGTCATCATTCTCTTCTACGGAACGGGCCTTGTCCTCTACGCCTTCTACAAGGTCCACGGGGATCCCCTCGCAGCCGGACTCATCGAGAAGGAAGATCAGATTCTGCCCTACTTCGTGGTCACCCAGCTCCCGATCGGGCTCCCCGGCCTTCTCATCGCCGCGATCTACGCCGCGAGCATGTCGACGATCTCAGCGGGGTTGAACTCCCTTTCCTCCGCCACCGTCGTCGATTTTCAACAGCGCCTGACACGACAGCCAAATTCGCCTTCTTCCCGTGACGTCACCCGTGCCCGTTGGATCACCGTCGGCTACGGACTCCTCGTCATCGTCCTCGCTTTCGCCGTATCAAAGATGCCGGGCAACCTGGTAGAATCCGTCAACACCGTCATCGCCATCGTCGGCGGGCCGCTCCTGGGCCTCTTTTTTCTCGGCATGTTTACGAAACGTGCGGACACCCGCGGCGCTCTCGTCGGGAGCCTCGTCGGTTTCGTTGCCCTCCTGACGCTCTATTTCTATCAGATTGGTTTCTTCACCGCTGAAAAGCCAGCACTGCTCGTCTCGTTCATCTGGTTCAGCCTGTTTGGTGCCCTCATCACCGTCGTGATCGGATTGCTCGTATCTCGGGGAAGTCCGAGCCCCGTCCGCCCTTGATCTCGAGCGATCCGAAAAGGAGATTGAGAATTTTTTCTG
>CALDKL010000378.1 GCA_937898895.1 uncultured Verrucomicrobiae bacterium
CCGCCGAGGCTTGGGAAAGCCTCGTTCCCAGTGAGGAACCCCGCCGCGTTTCCCTTTACGCGAACTTCGCGGAATCAGGGAGGGGTGCTTTCCCAAGCGCCCCCCACCCTTCCAGACTCCCCCTTCCAGCCACCCCTTCCGGCCACCCATGCTCCACAAACAGGAGTCGAGAACGGCGGATTGGCTCAGTTCGGCCTCGCTACTGGTTTCCCGACGGTTCCCTTCTTTGCCTTCTCCTCCGGCGGGACCAACCCGTCCTCCGGCTGATCCCACATCCGCCACGGATCGTCGTATTTGCGCATTTGCTCGAGAAGGAGCCCCTTCATCTCCGCGAGCTTTTCCGCACAGTCCGGATCCTCCGCGAGGTCGCGCTGATTGGCGGCAGGAGCAACGCCCGTGAGAGCCACCACGGAAGGATCGTGATGTTGTGTCAGGAATTCATCGGGATTCTCCGCGAGATTGAAAAGCTGGTTCTCATGCACCGTCCCATCGAGCACGTCAACCTGGATCAGTTTCCAGCCTCCCTTCCATACGGTGCGCATCCCTGGCTTGGTACCGCCATTGTAGACGCCGTAGAGCGTGTCGCGGATCGCCTTCGTTTCACCCGTGAGAACCGATTTGAAACTGATCCCTTCGTTTGTCGGCGGCGCTTCGATCCCCGCGAGATCACAGAGCGTCGCGAGCGTGTCGAGCAGGTAGATATTCCCCTCGGCGCGTTTGCCCGCCGAGATGCCCGGTCCCCGGACAAGATATGGCACGCGCCAGGAGTGCTCGTAGAGATTCTGCTTGCCCATCAGGGCATGTCTCCCGATGGCGATGCCGTGATCAGAGGTATAAAAGACATAGGTGTTCTCCAACTCGCCCATCTCCTCGAGTCGGGCAAGGACACGTCCGATCTGAATGTCGATGTTTTCGACACAGGCGTATTCGCGACCGACTTCGTTGCGGATCGTGACGGGGTCGCGCTTCTTCCAGACGCCGCTCACCGCGACCTCGTCGCGCAAATCAGGGTGGCCGTGGGGAAAGGGATACTCCGGCAACCAGTTGCGAGGCAAGGCCGGAGCCCTCGGGTTGGCGGGAGGCAGGGTGGATTCGTCGGCGTGATTCGTGGCCCCGTATCTGGCGAGCAGTTCCGGCGTGCCGTCGCGGGTATCGTGGGGGTGAGAAAAGCCGAAGTAGATGAAGAACGGATCGGCGTCCTTCGTTTCCTCACGCGTTCTCAGGTAGGCGAGGACCTGTTCGGCATGCCAGGCGCTGCCCGACTCGGCATCGCCGCCGCGTTTTGAGGCATCGCGGCGCACGGTGAATTCCCGATTCGCCGCCTCGTAACTGTTGCCCTGTTTGCAAGTGCGCATCGTGTCGTACCCGGCGCGATTGAAAACGGCGGGAATGGTTTCCTTTTCGAGATTCGGCGGGCAGTGTGTTTTTGCGAGTGGTCCGATGGGCAGATGCCAGATCGTGCGTCCCGACATGATCATGTGCCGCGACGGAGTGCAGACCGCTCCCACAAATCCCCCCATGTGACAGGCCCGGTCCACCACGATGCCTTCGGCAGCGATCCGGTCGAGATTCGGTGTCGTCAGGGACGAAGACGGATCGTAGATCTTGAGATCGAACGGAGCCTGGTCGTCGACGAGGATAAAGAGAAAGTTGGGGCACCTTCCGGCTCCCTCGGCGAGCGACAGGAACGCAGGGAAGAGAGCGAAGAAGAGAATGCGGAAACGTTTCATCTCAGGAGATCGTATGGGAGGGACGGCAATGGGGAAAAGAAGAATCGTCCGTATCCTCCCTCAAAAAATCCGCCCGAGAAACTCCCACATTGCGGCCTGCACATCGCGAAACCCACGGCCCTGGGGCACGAGATACATGGGAGAAAAGACCAGCGGACCCGAGCGGAAGTCGCACGGAACGGGAATCATTGCAAGCCTCTGCGACGCCGCTTCATCGAGAGCCCGCGGCAGGTGCGAGGCGGACGTACACAACCCGATCCGCTTCCACTCGGGATGTCTTTTTGCCAAGGCAGCCACCGCAGCCAGTTCCTCACGCGTGTTGCGCGGCTCGGATACCTCGACGATGCGATCGGCAGAAATGCCCATGGCCTGCCAGAGCAGCGAAGTCTCCCGCGAAAGAAACCGCTCGGCCTCGTCCTCGGTGATCGAGCGGCCAGTGGTCATGAGCGTGTTGACGAGACCTTCCCTGAAAAGCACCACCGGACGGGTGACGCGGTCGCCGTGGTTTCCCAGGGCCGCCCGTCCGCCAGGGGACTGTGCGGTGCCGCCCCCCAGCACGACGAGCAGGTCGATCGGAGCCTCCGGCTGTTCCCTTTCGTAGAAGGGTTGTTCGAGAAAGCGCAGCAGCCACACGCCGAGATACGGACTGCCCGCCAGGGAGAAGGCCACAAAGAGGGCGGCAGCCACCCCTCGGATGCGTTTGGGCAAATCCGGCCAAACCATCGCCACAAACAGGACAAGCCAGAGCATCCCGGCTGGCATCAGGAGGTGGGCGACGACCTTCCTGGCAATGAGCCAGTCGCCGCTCAGGGTGACGAGCAGAACGACAAGAAGAAACGATCCCCAGATCGGTCGGAGGCGGCACAAACGGGATTTCATACAAAAAACGGAGGGAACGGACTCCAATACGGGAGGACCGAAAGAGAGTTTACATCGAAAGCGAAATTCGCTACATCCATCCCATGATCCGGTCGGTCTTTTTCCTTGGACTCGCCCTTTTCACGAGTTTCGCGGCAGCTCCCACCTCCGCAGAGACCAAGAACTGGCCCCAATACCGCGGCGCCGCTTCAGACGGACTCGGCGAAGGCGAGACCCTTCCCGAAACCTGGAGTGAAACCGAAAATGTCGTCTGGCGGACGAAGCTCCCCGGCTGGGGATGGTCGTCACCCATTGTCTGGGGTGACCGGATCTTCACCACCTCCGCCGCAGGAAAGACGGAATTGCCGACACCGCATGTAGGAGGCTATCCGGGAGGTCATGTCGGAACGGACGAAGAACATCGCTGGCTCGTTCACTCGGTCGACTACGAGACAGGAACGATTCTCTGGGAGTTCGAGGCCCATCGGGGACCACCCCCCAAGGCACGACACCCCCGCAATTCCTATGCCTCCGAGACACCGGTAACCGACGGGGAGCGGATCTATGCATGGTTCGCGAACATCGGGCTATTCTGTCTCGATTTCACCTGCCGGAAGCTATGGGAGCGACGCTGGCCCGCATATTCGATGCGCGACGAATGGAACACCGGCACCTCTCCCGTGCTGCACGGCGACCGACTTTTTATTCAGAATGACAATGAGGAGGAATCCTGGATCGAATGCCTCGACAAACACACCGGAAAAACGCTCTGGCACGTTGCTCGCGACGAACGAAGCACCTGGTCGACTCCCTACTACTGGCAGAGCGGCCCACGTGATGAACTGATCACGATTGGGACAAACCGTATCCGCTCCTACGATCCCGAGAATGGAACCCTTCATTGGGAACTGTCAGGGTCATCGGGACTTGTCAGTCTCATGCCCGTGGCAAAGAATGGGCTCCTCTACGTGGGGGCCGGTTACCACTATGGCCCCCTCTACGCAATCCATCCCGGAGCAAAGGGAGACATCTCGTTGAAAAACGGAGCGACAAACAACGAATTTGTTGCCTGGTCACAGCGTCGCGGCTCGAGTATCCACCCTTGCTACCTCGTCAGCGGAGAGCGTCTTTTTGTTTGCTACGATTCGGGGCTCTTCGCCTGCTACCATGCAAAGACCGGCGCGGAGATCCTTCCCAAGACACGGCTCGACACGAAGGGCGGCCGCTTCTACGCCTCTCCCTGGTCATACAACGGAAAGGTATTTCTACTCAACGAAAACGGCGACACCTGGGTGATCGAGGACGCTCCAGCATACAAACTCATCCGCAAAAACTCCGTCGGTGACGTAACATGGGCCACTCCGGCAATCGCGCACGGCAGCCTTTTCCTCCGAACCTATTCGTGGCTTTTCCGAATTCAGGAGAGAATGGAATGAAGACTTACCTTTCCGCATTGCTCCTGACATTTGCGCCATTCCTTCGAGCGATCGATTCGCCGACCCCTGATCACGGCGTTCAGGCGGTTCGTGAAATGGTAAGAGGGGACAGCGGAAAATGGAACGACTCTCCCATTCTCCAAGTGATCCCCCCGCCGACAAACAGGCCTCCGGGAATGAACCTCGACACCTGGGCCGATACGCTTCGTGAGATCCCGATGAAACTGCAAACGGGCAAGGACGTCTGGCTACTCTTCCGCTCTCGTCAATTGGATGACAATGACCGCGTCTGGGTCGAATCGATCCAACGTAGCGGGGAAAATATTACCGTGAGGATGCACGAGGCAGTCTGGCAGGGGAATTATTTCAAGACCTTCACCTACTACGCCGTCCTTGGGGTGAATCTCGGTCGTATCCCCGCAGGCAACTACTCCGTAGCGTGGATCGTCGAGCCATTCACGTTCACAAAACTCAACGGTGACGGTCGCCCTTTCCGCCGGGATGGCACGCCACAAGGTTGGCCGAAGGATGCCACACCTACCCATGCGGAGACGGTGAAACTCCAGACGAAACTTTCGATCCAATGAGTTGCAAAAAGAATTTTTTCACATCGGTGAACCATTTCCGCAAAGAT
Organism: uncultured Verrucomicrobiae bacterium; assembly: GCA_937898895.1. Taxonomy (GTDB): domain Bacteria; phylum Verrucomicrobiota; class Verrucomicrobiia; order Verrucomicrobiales; family DEV007; genus Arctic95D-9. The sequence continues at coordinate 4,659 of CALDKL010000378.1, forward strand.
GCCCACATTCCCCAATAGCCTTCCCGAAGTTGGGAAGCCGATTTCCTCAGCCCCTTCCCAACCCCCTTGCAAGCCATCGACCAGCAGCAATCCGATTTCGAGCGACTCTTCCGGGAGGCGGCGGAGGATCTGACGCGCTATTTCACGCGCCGTCACGGAGACGGCAGCGAGGCTCCGCAGGATCTCGTCCAGGAGACCTTTCTCGAAATGGCGCGTGGCCTCAACCGGGGTGGAAAACCCCGTTCGCTGAGGGCCTATCTCTTCGGCATCGCCCGGCACGTCAGTCAGGCGGCGTGGAAGCGGCGGGATCGGGAGCAGCAACAGCGGTCTGATGCGGGCGTGGAGATAGCAGTGGCCCTGGCCCCGGATCCCCGGATTGAGACCGCCAGGGAAATCATCGAATCCCTTCCGACCCTCCAGCGCGAGATCCTCGAACTGCGCTTCACCCAACAACTCGCTTACGCCGAAATCGCCGAAGCTCTCGGCATCCCTGTGGGAACGGTGCGATCCCGTCTCCATCATGCCATCTCGATGGTACGCGAAAAGATTGCGCTCGAAGACACCTCTGTATCCTGAACCATGACCGCGAAACAACTCGAATCCCTCCTCATTGACGAAGCCCTCGGAGAGCTGTCCGAGGAAGCCTCGGCCTTGCTCGATGACTGGCTCCTCCATGTGCCCGAGAGTCGTGCCGCAGCCGATCAGATCCGCCACGCCGTCGCCCTCACCGGAACCGCCGTCGCCGCTCGGCCCCTCGACCTGAAGTCGCTCGAACCTGCGGTCACTCCCTTGACCAAAGGCCGCCTTCCCCTGGTCCTGCGCCGCGCCGCAGCCATTGCCCTGCTGTGCCTGGCCCTGGGCGTGGGATTTCAGGCGGGAAAAGAAAGTGCACCATCCAGTCATCAGGGAAGATCGACTGCTGCCCTGCAAACGGAGCGAGTGCCCTCGCCATGGGCACGGTATCGAGTCGATGAAAACGGCCGCCTTGCGGTGGTCCTTCCCAGTACACCCGATGCCTGACAAATCCTGACACTGCCACCGTGAACAAGATCATTCAGACCATTGCCGCCGCACTCCTCCTGCTCCTCGTCGCCTGCCAGCCGAGAGAGTGCGCGGAATGGTCGCCTGACGGAAGCCGTGCCGCGATTCTCGCAGAGGACCAGATCTATTTCACGGACCCGCAGGGGAATCTCTCGAATCCGATCCCCGACCGCGACAGCGAACCGGGGCGGCTCCTCGTTCATGCCTTCGACTGGCTTTCCGATGGATCCGGCCTGGTCCTCCATCGTGTCCGCATCGCCCCGCAGTGGGAGGAGATCGCCCCGCTTCTTCCCGAAGCCGACGGCAAGCGCGTCGCGGAACTCGCCGCGAAGATGCCTTCCCTGCTCGAGGCCGCCGTAGTCCTGCACGGCGATGCAGATCGTGCCGAGCAACTCCTCGGAAAACTGATGCCGGGTGAGTTCCTCGCCATCGCCAATGCTCTGCGCCTCGCCCTCGCGAGGGATTCCGCCCCCGTTCGCCGTGCTCTGACCGATGCCCCTCGGGCGCTTGCATCCCTCGGATCAGAGAGCACTGACCTGGATGGATTCCTCCTGCACGAGCTGGTGGTGCTGCGTCCCGATTCGGCCCAGCCCGCCGAGGTGCTGGCTCGCGGATTGCGCGGCATTGACTCCCTCAAAGTTTCGCCGCAGCACTCCCTGGTAGCCTGCGCCTACCATACGGAGAATCCGCATCGTTTCGATCTCATCGTCCACCCGCTTTCTCCGGGACCTGCCGTGACGGTTTCGCAGGGAATCGCGCGGGCCTACGACTGGACTCCCGAGGGCCATTCCCTCGTCTTTCTGTCGTCGATCTCGGAGAATTCCGGAGGTCTCGTCGAGATCGAACGTCGCCGGGTCGTCAATGACCAGGGCCAGATCAGTGATCCGCTGCCCGGCGGCGCTGGCGATGGAACGTTGGCCTACGCTGTCGTCGCATTCTCTCCTCGCCTCGCCGTCCTGCCGAACGGCGACGTCCTCTTTTCGAGTCACCCCGGCAACCTCCCGGCGGCGTCCGGAGATCTCGAAGAAAATCCGCGACTTTACCGACTCCCCGCCGATGGAGGAGATCCGATCGCCATTCCGACCGCAGAAGGATCGCTGCCGATGGATCTCGGATTCTTTGTCCCCTCGCCCGACGGGCGAAGGGCCATCGTGGTCGAGAGCGGCACCGATGCGGTGGCCCTTCTCGATCTCGAAAGCGGGCGGAGCGAGTTGATCTCCGAGCCGCACCCTCGATGGAAGACCCGCGTGATGCCCTCGTGGCGGAATGCGGAGGAGTTCGCCTACGCCGCCCTTGATCCAACCTCCGGGCGAGTTGGTTGGAAATTTTGGAAAGACGGAAAGACCATCGACCTCAGCGAAACCTGGCCTGACAAAACCACCAACTCATTCCTCGAATACAAATGAAGCGACAATTTCTCCTGATCGGAGCGATCCTCCTCCCCCCTTGCCTCTCGACCGCTGCGGAGACGGGCGATCCCGCCCGGCTTGTCCATTTCGAATCGCGAATCCGACCTGTGCTCGCCGAAAGCTGCTACGAATGCCATTCCGTCGAATCGGGAAAAGCCAAGGGGGGCTTGCGACTCGACGATCGCGAGGCAGTCCTGCGGGGGGGCGACTCAGGACCTGCGCTCGTGCCCGGCAAACCGGGAGAAAGTCTCCTCCTCTCTGCGATCCGCCACAGTGATCCGGATCTCGAGATGCCTCCGCGAAAGGCGCGCCTCTCTGAGGCGATCCTGAAGGATTTCGAACAATGGATCGCCGACGGGGCCCCCGATCCCCGCGAAAGCGCGAACGGAAAAGGTGGCCGCACCGGAGACGATTTTGTCAGTCGCAGGCAACACTGGAGTTTCCGCGCCCCCCATGCTCCGAAACCACCCGAGCCCCGACGGACCGATTGGGCTCTCGGTGCAATCGACCGTTTTGTTCTCTCCGAACTGGAGAAAAACGGACTCGAACCCTCTCCTGACGCGGATCTCGCCACCTTGCTGCGCCGGATCAGCTTCGATCTCACCGGGTTGCCTCCCACTCCCGAACAGACCCGGGCCTTCACCGCCGAGGCAAAGACCCATCCGGATACCGCGATCCGCAAACTCGTCGATACCCTCCTCGCCAGTCCCGCGTTTGGCCAGCGCTGGGCTCGCCACTGGCTCGATGTGGTCCGATACGCCGAATCGAACGGGAAGGAGGCAAACCTCACCTACCCACACGCCTGGCGATACCGTGACTACGTCATCGATGCCTTTGATCGAGATGTGCCCTACGATCGTTTCCTCATCGAACAGATCGCCGGGGACCTCCTTCCCGCCGCAAACGATGCCGAGCGCGCCCGGCTCCTCATCGCCACAGGCGCACTCGCGTTCGGACCCAAAGGGCTCACCGAATTCAATGCAAAACAGTTCGCCGCCGATGTTGCCGACGAGCAACTCGACGCCCTCTCTCGGGGCGTTCTTGCAATCTCCCTCGCGTGTGCCCGCTGCCACGACCACAAGGCCGATCCCGTGACGATGACGGACTACTATGCCCTCATCGGAATCTTCAAAAGCACCGAGACGCGATTCGGAACCTGGGTGGACTCGGAGAACAACAATGGCGGCAAGCTTATCCGCCTCCCTGATATTCCCGGTCAGGAGACTCCTAACAAAGCACTCTCAAAAGAGGAAGTCGAAAAACTCAACGCCCGGCTCGCCCAGCTCGCCGCCGAGGAGAAGGCAGCCCAACAGCGATCCGAACAGGCACGCAGGGAGGGCCGCGATGCGCAGATCGACTTCAACAAGGCTCTCGGCGAAGCACTCCGCATCTACTGGACGCGCGGTCCCATCGTCGGAAAGCTCGAGACCGTCGATAACGAGGGCCGTGCTCTTCCGCTCTGCATGGGAGTGCTCGAGGCCGGGAAGATGGTCAATTCCCCCCGATACGAACGCGGTGAGATCTCCCATCCCGGTGAGACCGTACCGCGAGCCATCCCTGCCATCTTCGGCATTCCGAGCGAAGGCCCCGTGCCCGAGAACACAAGCGGCCGCCTCCAACTGGCAAAGTGGATCACCGATCCGCAGCATCCGCTTACTGCCCGGGTCTTCGCGAACCGGGCCTGGACCCAGCTCTTCGGCGCGGGTCTCGTCGAGACCGTCGATGACTTCGGTCGCACCGGGGCCACGCCGAGCCATCCCGAATTGCTGGACTATCTCGCCCAGCGCTTCGTCGAAAACGGCTGGTCGGTCAAAACGCTCCTTCGCGAGATCGTCCTTTCGCGCACCTACCGCCAGGCCTCCACCCACCGGGAAGAGGCCTTCGCGAAGGATCCTGACAACCGACTTCTCTGGCGCTTCAGCAAACGCCGCCTCGACGCCGAGGCACTGCGCGATGCCATGCTCTCCGCCTCCGGCGAACTCGATCTCTCCCCCCGATCCGGCTCCCTCGTTTCCGAACTCGATAGCCAGTCCGTCGGAATGATTGGCTTCAACAAAAAGATCCCCGCCGACCTCGACGGCTCCTTCCATCGCTCCGTCTACCTACCGGTGATGCGCGATCAGCTTCCCGATGTGCTGCGTCAGTTCGACTTCGCCGAGCCCAGCCTTGTCACCGGAAAACGCGACGTCACGAATGTTCCTCCCCAGGCCCTCTATCTGATGAACAGCGACTTCGTCAAAGCTCGTGCGGCGGCCCTGGCCAAACGTGTCCTGCAGGAGGCGACGACGGACAGGGAGAGGCTTCTCCTCGCCTCGCAACGCTGCCTCAATCGTGCCCCGGACGAGGAAGAAGAGCGGCTTCTGCATGCGTATCTGGCGGAGCCGTTCCCGAAAGGAGCCGATGCCGCTCAGGAAACCGAAAAACGCTGGCAGGATCTCTGTCAGATCCTCCTCGCAAGCGCCGATTTTCGCATGCTCGACTGATCGTCCTCCCCTGCCCTCCAACCTGAAATCCGTTTACACCCTCCCTGACACCCCATGAATCGCCGCTCCTTCCTCGAACACTCCGCCCTCGGTGCCGGATGGCTGGCCTTCTCGGCCCTTGCCGCGAAACGCTCCCTCGCATCGGTCAACGCCAGCGGGCTCGCCCCCCGCGACCCGCACTTTCCGGCGAGGGCCAGGCACGTCATCTTCCTGACAATGCGCGGCGGCCCGTCGCACGTCGACCTTCTCGACGAAAAGCCCGAGCTGATCAAACATTCCGGAAAGACCTCGACGACGGGCCGCGACGCGGTCGGTGCGAAACTCCTCGGCCCGGTTCACCCCTTCGCCAGCTACGGGAAGTCAGGCCTGCGTCTGACGAGCCTTCTCCCGAAAATCGGCGCACATGCCGACGATCTCTGCGTGCTCAACTCGCTGCACACCGACGTACCCAACCACTCGCCCGCCTTCGTGCAGATGCACACCGGCAGCTTTCAATTCGTGCGGCCCTCCCTCGGCGCGTGGAGCGTCTACGGACTCGGCAGCGAAAACGAGAATCTCCCCGGCTTTGTCACCCTCAATCCTCCCGCCGGAGACGGAGGAGCGAGGAACTACGGCAGTGCCTTTCTCCCCAGCGTGTGTCAGGGCACGCGCCTCGGCGGAGGCCAGCTTCCCGGACTCTACGCCGCGTTCCTGAAACAGCAGGAGGCCCCCGGACCTCCCATGAAAAACATCTCCAATCCTGACAGAAGCACCAACGAGCAGCGCCGCCAGCTCGATTTGCTGCGCCGACTCAATGAGCGCCGCCTCGCCCGCGAGCCGAATCAGCCCGAAGTCGAAGGCATGATCGAGAGTTTTGAACTCGCCTTCCGCATGCAGAGCGAGGTACCCGGAGTGCTCGAAATGAAGGAAGAGACCCCGGAGACGCTCGCACTCTACGGCATCGGCAAGGGCGAGGATCTCTTCGCGCGGCAGTGCCTCCTCGCCCGGCGTCTCATCGAGGCGGGGGTCCGCTTTGTCGAGATCGCCTCGCCCGAGGGCTGGGATCACCATACGCTGATCTCACAAAATCTTCCCAAGGTCTGTGGCAGCGTCGACACCGCCGTCGGAGCCTTGCTCACCGACCTGAAACGCCGGGGACTGCTGCAGGATACCCTTGTGATCTGGGGCGGCGAATTCGGCCGCACTCCCTATGCGCCCGGCCTCGATGGGCGCGATCACAACCACAAGGGATTCTCGCTCTGGATGGCCGGAGGCGGCGTGAAGGGCGGCATCCGCTACGGCGCCACCGACGAAATCGGCTACGAGGCGGTCGAACAACCCATGCACATCCGCGACTGGCACGCGACGGTACTGCATTTGCTCGGCCTCGACCACAAACGACTCACCTACAACTACGGGGGAAGAAATTTCCGCCTGACGGAAACCGGGGGCGAGGTGGCAAAGGGGATCCTGGCCTGATGCGCAGATGAAACCCTCTTCCCTCGTCCACCTGACCCTCTTAGGGCTGACTTCGCAGTTGCTTGCTGTCGAGCCTTGTCGAATCCGCGTCATCGATGCAGAGAACGGATGGCCGATTGCCCTGGTCGAACTCAAAACAACGCACAACGTCTCGTTCTTCACCGACAACGCAGGTGTCGTGGCCTTTGATCTGCCGGAGCTGATGGGCGTGGAGACCTGGCTCAGCGTGGAGGCCGACGGATACGAGGCCCGGGCGGACGGATTCGGGATGAGAGGGTTTCGATTCACCCCCACCCCCGGCGGTCAACACGAGGTGAAAGTGAGCCGAAGCATCGTCGCAAAACGACTTGGGCGACTCACCGGAGGGGGAATTTTCGGCGAGAGCCAGAAGCTCGGCGAACACCTCGATTGGAAGGAAAGCGGCATCCTCGGCTGCGACAGCGTGCAGAATGCAAGCCATCGCGGCAGGATGTTCTGGGCCTGGGGCGACACGAATCTGCCGAGATATCCGCTGGGCCTGTTTCACATGACCAGCGCGACGACACCGGTGCGCCCGCTGTCGTCGTTTGAGCCGCCACTGCAATTGTCCCTCGACTATTTCCGCGACGAAAAAGGCGGCGTCCGTGCGGTCGCAAACCTGTTTCCCGACGATCCCGGCCCGACCTGGATCAGTGGCTATGTCAGTCTTCCCGATGCCTCGGGAAACGAGCGTCTCGTCGGATGCTATTCGAAAATCGAGCCACCGATGAAGGCCTATCGGGTCGGGCTCTGTGTCTGGAATGAGGCCACCTCCCACTTCGAGTCCATCGAGGTGCTCTGGGACAAAAAGGAAGGCCGACCTGAACCGACCCTCCAGCCGATCGGGCATCCAATCTTCTGGAGTGACAACGACGGGAAACGCTGGCTCCTCTTTGGAGATCCCTTTCCCACGATCCGCATGCCGGCGACCTTCGAGGGATGGCGCGACCGAAAGCAATGGGAGACGCTCGACCCACCGAAATCCCTCAAGGGCGCGGACGGGCGAACGGTGAAAGCCCATCGCGGCTCGGTGGCGTGGAATGCCTGGCGAAAGAAGTGGGTTACGGTGTTCGGCGAGATGGGCGGCGATCCCTCGCTTCTCGGCGAACTCTGGTATGCGGAGGCCAATTCCCCGCTGGGTCCGTGGGGAAAGGCGGTGAAAGTGCTGAGTCATCGTCGGCTCACCTTCTACAATCCGCGCCTCCATCCGGAGTTCACCCCGGAGGATTCGCCGGTGCTGCTCTTCGAGGGCACCTACTGCCAGACCTTCTCCGGCGAGCCGCGGCATACTCCGCGACACGACTACAATCAGGTGCTCTATCGGCTCGACCTCGACGATGCAAAACTGGCCCCTGCGAAAGGACAATAGTCCCAAACGGGGGCTCGGCGGTGCTGTCGCTCTCCTCTCTGGCCCGGCTCCGGCTGACTCCGCCGCCTCGTCCTGCGCTGCGAGCGACAGAGCGCGACAATTCGAGCCTTGTCAAACATTCACCAAATGACCATTCTCACATCAATCAGTCGCCGCCGATTGTAACGATCTGTGGGGCATCCCCCATCCACATCTTGTTAGTCATTGGTGTAGGTGACACGGCCATCTGGAGCAATGGAGAAAAACTTCTGCTTCTGTAGAGTGGCAATGACCTTCTCGACTTCCGAAGCATCGATGCCGCCGCCAAATTGAAACATCGCCTCAATGGATCGAACTACTCCATCCTTCTTCTTTGGGCTGAGCTTTTCCAAGCGCTCAGCCACGTAGGATGACCTCTCGGAATGATTCATTCTTGGCGCAACATCGGGGTCAGATGCGGCCTTCGGGGCGGGGGAGGATCCGCCCAACTGTAATTGCTGCAGCGCGTCGTATTCTTGCGTCGTCATCTCAACGATCACACTGCCAGAGGTGGTTGTTCCGATCTTCTTCATTCTTGGTCTAACGTAAAGCGCGTGCACCACTACCAGCGGCGGCGCGCGTCGATTACGGGGTTAGGGTTGTGGTAAGGGGAAACATCGAAACTGAACGGCTGGTAGTGGTTGTCTCGGCGCGGCTTGTTGGGCTTCTTCTTTTCGGTGCT
>CALDKL010000379.1 GCA_937898895.1 uncultured Verrucomicrobiae bacterium
CGAAGAGCACCGCCTTCAGATCGCCCTCGGGTGAGCGCACCGAGAGCACGGGCACGTCGTGGTCGCTGGGACCCGCGAGTGTGCCCTTGGTTCGTTTGTCAGGAACTTCCGGTTCCTTGTTCTGACGGCGGTTTACCGCGAAGGTGCATTTTCCACTGCCCCACTGCAACCGGGCGGGGGCCAGTTTTCCGACAGCCTCGCCCGCGACTGCCACGAGTTTTGTGTGGAGTTCCCCGGCGTAGGCGTCGAGCGCCTTCTGCTGGGCAGGCTCGAGGCTCTCGTAGTGGAGAGGAGCGAGGTTGCCCGCAACGACGGGGCCACTGTGGGTGTGGGAAGCGCAGAGGGTGATCGATTCGCGCGGGATCTGGTATTGTTTTGTCAGGGAGTCGGTGACGCGGGTGGCAAAACCCCGGTCGATTCCGACGAGATCGAGGGTGAGGATCAGGCCCCGTTTGCCCGTTCCGTCTTCGAGGACGAGGGCCTTGGCGTGGAGGTCGGTCTCCTTGCCCTCAGCCGGAGCGGTGCGGGAACCGTAGCCCGCCATCCAGATTGATTCGGTGGGAGTGATGACGACAGAGGCGGCCCCGGCTTTCCATCCCTCGGCGGGGAGGTTGATGGTGGCGGCGAGGAGGAAGAAGGAGTATAGGAAGGCTCGCATTTCGCAAGGTAAGCGAAACCGGGGCATCGTTGGCAAGGGCGACATCGGGCGCGATCATGGAAATCGGGCACTGACATCGGCACCTAGTGACACTCCGGAACGGGACTGCCGTCGAGTGCGCGTCAGCGCCCTCCGGTGGAGGCAGGCGGGGACGGCGGTCCATTCTCTATCACGCGGATAACCCGTTGAGGAAAGGGGAGTTCGATCCCGGCGGCGGTGAAGCGTTCGTGGATGAGCGAGTTGATGCGATGAGTCACCTCGAGCCGCTTTTCGGGGCTGGCGAGGAAGCAGCGCAGACTGAAGCTGAGGCTGCTTTCGGCGAACTGTTCGAAGACAGCGGCGGGTGCGGGATCGTTCAGCACTTCGGGCTGGCTCGTGGCGATGTCGAGGAGAATCTCGCGGGCGCGCCCGAGATCCGACCCGTAGGCAATGCCGATGGGAAAAACGAGGCGGGTGACGGGGCTGGACAGCGTCCAGTTGAGGATCGTGCCGGTGACAAACTCTTTGTTCGGAACGATGAACTCCTTTTTGTCCCAATTCGTGATGGTGGTCGCACGGATGCGGATCTTCGTGACGACACCGTCGACTCCGCCGACCGTGACGATGTCTCCGACGCGGATGGGGCGTTCGAAGAGGAGGATGAGTCCGCTCACGAAGTTGGCGACAACTTCCTGGAGTCCGAACCCGAGGCCCACGCTGAGGGCGGCAGCAATCCAGCCGAAGCGCGACCAGTCCAGCCCGATGGCCTGAAAGGCGAGGGCTGTGCCCACCGCGATGACCGCATACTGGCAGAGCGTGATGACGGCGTTGCGCACCCCGGCTTCGACTTCGAGGGCGCGGAGGAAACCGAGTTCGAG
>CALDKL010000380.1 GCA_937898895.1 uncultured Verrucomicrobiae bacterium
CGGGCGAGGGGACCGGTGAGGAAACTCATGACCCAGCGCACATGGAAGATGGTGGGCGCATCGTCGTTGACGTTGTTCATGAGAAAGATGCGGTTTCCCAGACCGGCGAGGAGTTGCTCCAGTTTTGCCCGATCAAATCCGCTGTTGTTGCTGGCGGCAGCCCCCTCGAGGCCATCGAGCACGCGGGCCTTGTCGCGTTCGGTCTGGAGACGACCGAGCCACCAGGTGCCGATGTTGGAGAGGGCTTTGTAATCGAGATCGACGGGATTCTGGGTCGCGAGAAGGACGCCGAGTCCGAAGGCGCGTGCCTGTTTCAGCATCGTCATCATCGGCTTTTTCGAGGGTGGCATGGCCGAAGGCGGCAGATAGCCGTATATCTCGTCCATGTAGAGCAGCGCTCGCAGGCTCGTGGTGCCCGACTGGGCGCGCATCCATCCGAGCGTCTGATTCAGCAGGAGCGAGACAAAGAACATGCGCTCGGCGTCATTGAGATGCGAGATGCAAAAGATGGAGATGCGAGGTTTTCCCTCGGGGGTGTGGAGCATGCGCTTGATGTCGAGCGGCTCGCCTTCCAGCCAGGTCGAGAAACCGGGCGAGGCAAGGAGGTTGTTCATCTTCATCGCGAGATCGAGTCGGCTCTTCTGCGGGCAGACGGTCTCGAGGTCCATCACCCCGATCTTGTCGAAAGGAGGAACTTGGATATGGCGCACGAGGGTCTCGAGAGTGATTCCGTGTCCGGCCTTCCAGGTGCTGGCAAAAATGTTCGACAAGAGGATGTGCTCGGGATCGCGGAGGGGATCGGCATTGTTGCCGACGAGGGAGAGCAGACTGGAGACGGTTGATTCGATCCGCTCGGAAAGGGATTCGGCGTCATCGAGGATCTCGAAGTCAGGCACGTCGAGCGAGCTGAGAATCGACACGGGCAAGCCCGCGTTCGACCCCGGTGTGTAGACCGCCATGTCGACCTTTTGACGCAGATCGCTGATGCGCTTCACGGGTTGGCCCCAGTCGGCGAGACCCTTTTGCCAGGTCGAGGCCGTCTTCGCTGCGTACTCATCGGGAGAAAGGCCCTTCTTCGCCGCGTCGTCCTCGTTGATCCAGGGGCGGAAGTCCTCGGGGGCGAGATTGGGAAAGGTGAGAAGCAAGTTCGCGATGTCTCCTTTCGGATCGATAATGAGGGCCGGGATGTTGTCCATCGCCGCCTCTTCGATGAGCGTAAGACAGAGGCCTGTCTTGCCCGATCCGGTCATCCCAAGGACGACCCCATGAGTGACGAGATCCTTGGAATCGTAAACGACGAGTTCCTCTCCGAGGGCTTTTTCGCCAAGATCATAGGTGCGACCAAGGTAGAATTTCCCAAGTTGTTCGTAGTCTTCAGTGCGTATTTCCATGGGGGGCGTCGTGCGAGGGTGGGGAGGGAGGGGAGGGGCCGCAAATGGTGAGAGCTCCCTGAGTCGCATACTCGACTCATCGGGAACCAGGAAGCCAATCATAGAAACGTCTTCCGCAGGATTCCAATCGAAAAATTCCAGCGATTCCGTTCACGGTAGCCACGATCATTCGCCTGATCAGAACCTCGACCGATGACTCCGAGTGATTGCGCCATTGCCAAACCCCCCGGTCGAAGGAAGCGAGCAGATGAGGGCATACCCAATCTCCCGCCGCAGGTGGCGTGGGTCGGCGCTCGGAAATCAATCCGAAGTGGTCAGCGACGAGTGAAATCATCGTCAGGCCTTCGCCAATTCTTCGGCGAACCAGGCTCCGGCGACTTTTCGCAGATCGGATGCCGAGAGGCCCTCTCGTTCGGCCCGGGCGAGCACCGCCTTCTGCGCGAGGTAATCCTTGTTCACCACTCCGGCGCGGCTTTGCAAGAGACGCCAGGCCTTGCGCCGTTCGACGCAGAAAAGCACGGTCTGTCTCGAGACGGCGAAGGTGCGCACCCTGCCCTTGACCTCGGCGCGGAGGAAGGCTCCGAAATCGGGGACAAAACTGCGGTGAGTGGGATCAAAGACGTGGCGCTTCACGACGTCGTCCTGAGACACGAGGATGAGGAGATCCTCGAGAGGGAGGAGTGAGGCGGCGTCCTCGTCGGAGATCGCCCTGAGGTGTTTGCGAAAGCGCGCTTCGGTTGTCGCCCAATGCGCAACGGTGTATCGATAGGTGGTTTTGTCAGGATAAGTGGCCTGATACCAGTCGCGGTCGGGGTTGGGATTGCCCTTGAGATCGAAACACTCCTGCGTAGTCTCGCCGCCGCGCGGATCAAAGACAAACTCCGGCATCCCGCGGGAGTCCCGGGAGAGTTTCGCCTGGTGGGCGGAAATGTCGTCGGCGACACCATGTTCCGGTTGGCAGGTGGTGTAGCACTGGAAGAAGGCGGTGCCGCGGTAATCGAGCCCTTCGAGCACCGTCTGGTAGAGTTTGGCCGCATTGGCCATCGAAACCTGGGCGACAAAGGGACTGCCGTGGCCGCAGGTGAGGATCTCCGAGACATTTTTCTTCTCGGTCAGCTTTCCCTGCGAGGCCCGACCGTATTGGTTCATATCATAGCCGCCGAGCATGTTCGAACTGTCGGAATTCTGTCCTCCCGTGTTCGAATAGACTTGAGTGTCGAGCATGACCCCCTTCACATGCGGCCGATTCTGAAGAATGACTTTCGAGAGATTCTGGAAGCCGATGTCGCCGAGTGCGCCGTCGCCCCCGACGATCCAAACCTTGGGCAACTCGCGGATCTCAAGGTCCGTCATCTGGATGTCGGTCAGGTGGGTGAGATCCCAGTAACCGGCCTCGTCGATGACCCCGTCTCCCGAGTCGGTTGCAGGCCGTTCGCCGAGTAGGGCGAGGGCGAGGCGTTCGGGGGCGACGGACTGGCGTGCATGGTGGAGGAGGAGCGATTCTCCGAGAAGCCACGAGATCGTGGGCCCGTCCTGGAAGAGCGAGTTCATCCACGGGTAGGGATGCGGATTGCTCGGCGGGGTCGATCCGTACACGGTGTTGCAGCCCGTCGAGGCACCCATGAACATCACGCTCATGCCGTTGGCGAGGCGGCCGTCGGTGGAGCGGAGTTTCTGGTGATGGAAGGCGTCAACACGCAGGGCACTGACGAGGGAGGCGACGAGATCCTCATCGGTGATCGGTCCGTTCGCGGCGAGGCGGCGAGCGGTGTCTTCGTCGTTCTCTCCGCCCAGGCCCATGACGAGATGCGCGACCGCTTTGTGGAAGAGGGTGTGGCCCGCCGAATCGCGGCGCTTCAGTTCGGAAAGGTGCGTTGCCGCTTCGGCCTCGAGACGATCCGCGAGGGCCGTGAGGCGTGCCGCTTTGCGGTGGTAGAGCGGGCGCATGTAGGCCTCGGTGACCGAGGCGATGGCGCGGAGGATGGATTTTTCGCCACAGCCGGCGCAGGCACCGTCGCCCGAGACGAGGGCTTCGTAATTGCGCCGCACCATGAGGTGATTGCGAAGGGCGGCGGGACGCGAGTCCTCGGGATGTTCGCCGTCGTAGAGGCCGAGGAATTTTTGAGAAGTGTCCGGGAGAAGGCGTGAAAAGATCTGGGCACCGGTGAGTCGCTGATTCAACTCCTCGGTGTCAGGGACCATGACGAGGGCATTGTGGTCGCCGCACTGTTCGACGCATTCGCCGCAGCCCTTGCAGAGATCGCTCACAAAAATGGAGAAGACACCTCCCTGCCCCGGGTTCTTTTTCTCGATCGATTTGAAGATCGCGGGGACCTTTGCGTAGGCAATGGGAACGAGTTCGAGGATGCGGGTGAATTCCTCCTTGGTCGCTTCGCTGATGCCTCCGTTGAGACCGGCGACTTCAGAGCGGAGGAGATTTTGGAAGGGCAATTCCGACTTGGCCTCAATGGAGGCGTTCATCTGTGCGCGGAGTCGGGTCTCTAGGCCGGGCAGGGCAGCGAGGAGGAGTTCGCGCTGGGCGGGGTCGCCCACATAGTTGCGAGCTGCCGTGACCAGGACGGTGCCGAGATCCTGGGCGGTGTTTGGCAGCGCGGTGTCGGGACAGGCACTGATGCACTCCATGCACTGGGTGCAGTTCTCCGGGATGTAGAGAGGCGTCTCGCGGCGTGCGACATACTTCGAGGCGGTCGCGCCGGTGGCGGCAGCCATGACGCCCACCGAGGCGAGGGCACCGGCGGGTTGGTGGTAGCCGAGGCCGCTGCGAAATTCGCTGTCGAATTTTTTGAGAGTCTGCACCGGGTAGCGTCCGGGTTGGTCTCCGTCGCTCCCTGCGGAGGTGATTCCCGGGAGGCCGCATCCCGCCGTGGGGATGATTGCGGGATTGCCCTGCGGGATCACGGGAACGAGGCGCATGGAGGAGAGATCCTGGTCGTCGATGGCGCCATGGGGGACTTCGGTGACGCGCGAATAGCCCTCGTCCATCACTCGCATGTTCGACTCGACCACTGCGGCTCCGAAGCGGCCGAATTTCTTCTCGTACTGCGCCCGCACCACCTCACTGAAACGGGTCGCGTCGATCCCGAAGGTGGAGAAGAAGGGAGAGACGCGGAAGAAGGCTCCGAGGAAGGCGTTGCCCTGCATGCGGAGCTGCAGATCGGGCCGATCCGTCGCCGCTCGAGCAATCTCGAAACCGGGAAGTGTGAAAATCCGGATTCCGTTGTCCCTGACAAACGCACGAAGCTTTGGTGGAATGCGTTTCCAGACCGTTTCAGGTGCCTCATTCGACTCCCACACGAGGGCACCGCCCTTTTTCAATCCGGCGAGGGGATTGGTGTGGGTGAAGGCCTTGGGGTCGCAGCAGAGAACGATGTCGACGTGATTCAGTTCGCAGTTCACTCTCACGTGCTCCGGCGCGGCGACGAGGAAATAATTCGTCGGAGACCCTTTCTTCTCGGAGCCATATTTCGGGTTTGCGTTGACAAAGAGATTCGCTTGTCCCGTCTCCTCCTCGAGGAGTTGGGCAAAGTCTCCGATGATCTCGCCG
>CALDKL010000381.1 GCA_937898895.1 uncultured Verrucomicrobiae bacterium
CGACGGCGATGGCGAATTCCTCGAGCGCCCGCTCCAGCTTCTGCCCGCCGCGGCTGACGAATTTGGGTCGGTTTTTCACCTCGATCACCGCCTCTTGCTCGACCTTGAGTCCGGGCTTGAGATTGCCTTCGATTCCCTCGACACGGACTTCCCCCGCGAGGATGAGCCGTTTCGCCGCCTCACGCGAGTCGCAGAGGCCGAGACGATGGAGGAGCATGTCGAGTCGTTCCTTGGGCATGGATTGGGGAGGAATCTACGCGGGAATGGAAAGGATGGCAGGGAATTGTGTGAAGCGGGAGTCAGGGGCTCGGATCCTTCGCGCCTCCCTCCTTCTCCGCCGCTGTCGAAACGCTTGTTTGGCCCCCCAGAGGGATCGGACACTCCCTGTAACCTCACTCGCAATCCTCCCGTCTTTTCCAACGGCCCATCCGATGTCCTTCTCTCCCCTGCTCGCCCTCACCCGCCTCTCTGTCCTCGGAGGGATTGTGCTCGTATCGGGCACAATCCTCTGGCGGCATTTCTCCTCGGGCCCTCCGCCGCCGCTCCGGCCCGCAGCGACCGATCCTGCCTTCGATTCCGCCGTCGCACGGGTGAACGCCGCGTTTCGAGCCTCATGGACGGCGGCTGACCTCACCCCCACTCCCGACGCCGATGCCCTCACCCTCGCACGACGCCTCTCCCTCGCCCTCACCGGAGCACCTCCTTCTCTCGAAGAAATCCGCCGCCTCGAAACCCTGACAGAACACGACGATCCCGTCGCCGCCTGGCTCGATCATCTCTTCGCCGACCGACGCAGCGCCGACTACCTCGCCGAACGTTTTGCACGGGCCTTTGTCGGAGTCGAGTCCGGCCCCTTTCTCGTCTACCGACGTCGTCGCCTCGTGACCTGGCTGGCCGACCAAATCGAAACGAATCGGCCCTACGATGCCATCGTGCGCGATCTCGTCGCCTCCGAAGGGCTCTGGACGACGAGACCGGAAACCAATTTCATCACCGTCACCGTGACGCAGGGAGGCTCGAAGGAAGGACCCGATGAAGCAAAGTTGGCCGGCCGGGCCACCCGCGCCTTTCTCGGATTCAGCCTCGACTGCATGCAGTGCCACGACGACAAATTCGGCGACCGCTGGAAACAGGCCGACTTTCAACACCTTGCCGCCTTTTTCTCCCAGGCCGAACTGAATCTCACCGGCATCCACGACAACGCTCGAAAATCCTACGAAATCAGCCGTCCCGGCGAAACCGCCTCCGTGAAGATTTCTCCGGCGGTTCCCTACGGAGCCGAATTTTTCCGCCCAGGCGGCACGCTGCGGAAACAGCTCGCGCAGTGGATCACCCACCCTGACAATACCCCCTTCGCCCGTGCCACCGTGAACCGGACCTGGGCGATCCTCTTCGGAATCCCGCTCGTCGATCCCGTCGACAACATCCCCATCGAAGGCCCCTTCCCGGCCGGGCTCGAGGAACTCGCCCACGAGTTCACTGCGAGCGGGCACGACCTGCGGCATCTCTTCCGCCTCATCGCGATGTCCGACCCTTTCCGCCGCGAAAGTCGTTCCGACTCTCCTGACAAACCAACCACCACCGCCCAGGAGGATGCCTGGGCGGCCTTTCCCGTCACTCCGCTGCGACCCGATCAGGTCGCCGGATCGGTGATCCAGTCATCGACCCTGCAGGCCCTCGACAGCAATACCCACATCCTTCAGAAACTCCGCCGCTTCGGCGAGACGCAGGATTTCGTGAAACGCTACGGCGATCCCGGTGAAGAGGAATTTGTCGGTGAATCCGGGACGATTTCGCAGCGGCTTCTCCTGATGAACGGAAAGCTCGTGCGCGAGCGAACCGAGCCCAATCCGGTCATGAACGCCTCGACCCGAATCGCGAAGGTTTCTCCCGGCGACGAAGCCGCCGTGAAGGCCGCCTTTCTCGCCGCTCTCACCCGCTATCCC
>CALDKL010000382.1 GCA_937898895.1 uncultured Verrucomicrobiae bacterium
CATCCTCGAGGTTCCCCCTGAGCGAACACCCGCAAGTCTCGCGGTAGGAATCGCGGTTCACAAGGCCGTGGAATTGGCTTTAGAACGCCGGCTGGAGGGATTGGAGACGCCCACGCCGGAAGAATCCAAGTCCATTGTCGAGTCGGTCTTCTCCACCCTGGATCCGCCCATTGCGACGACAGCCAAGGAGGAGGGAGCGGATTGCGATGTCGCCGTTCGCTGCGCTGCCAAGATCGTTGAAGCGATCCCAACTCTCATCACCGGCGAGATCCTGGCGATCGAGGACACGCTTGACGGCAAACCGTGGGCAGACCTTCCTCCGATCAGCGGGCGCGTGGACCTTGTCACACGGACTCCTGAAGGCTTCCGCGTCATTGATTTCAAGACGTCGCGGGCACGGTGGAGTCCACTCGATGTGAGCCTCCAGGCCGGTCAACTGCTGCTCTACAAGAGCATCGCGCAGGGGGCGTACGGAGAGAAGAAAGCGGATATTTCGCTCGAATTCATTACCGTCACAAAGGCACAGAAACCGGTCGTTGAGAGTCACCAGGTCACGGTCACCGATGCTTCCGCTGAACGGCTTCACGAACAGTTCAGCCAGGTCTGGAAGGGAATCAATTCGGGGGTCTTTCCCCCAAGGCCTGATCGCCAGTGTGTGACGTGCCAGTTCCGTTCTCGGTGTCCCCACGCGGCGATGTAGCCGTATCGCCTCAAGACTGAGCTTGGAATTTCCCCGGGGAAATTCCTTCGCCCGAGGCGAGGGCTTCTTTTCCATTTCACCCCCCCCTCAAAAGAGAGGGCTCCGAACGTCATTTGGTTCCGTTTTCAAAGCCCCGTTTGCCGCGACTCGCTCGGCGAACGCGGATGCACGAACGCCGCAGGGCCCATGAGGCTCGTAGTTCGAGCCGGCGTCCATCCTGAGCGTCTTTTCCCACCCGCTTCTATATAGAAAGGAATCCGTCGATGACACAACTTGCTGTCCTTCCCCCACCTTCACGTTCGAACGATCACCTCGTGCCTGTCTGGCGACGCATCGGGCACTCCGTTGCCGATGCCGAAACCGCTTCCGATGCTCTCTCCGGGGCAGGGCTCGATTGGAACGTCCGGGAGAAACACCTCGAACTCTCCGAGCCCTTCGCTGAGAACCGGATCGTCAAATCGCACAAGGCCATCGTCCGCCAAGATACCGGAGACATCCTGGGCGTGGTTGGCTCGCGGTACCAACCGATCCAGAACGCCGATTCATTCGAGTGGCTCACCACCGCGCTCGGGCACGCGGGGCACTCGATGAGAGAGAGGGCGATTTCTTTGGAAACCGCCGGCGAACTCCGCGGAGGCCGGATCGTGTGGATGCTGGCCTTGCTTCCCAACGAACTTCGCGTGGGTGCAACGGACGACATCATCAAGCGCTACCTCCTGATCTGTAACAGCCACGACGGCAGCAAGGCATTCAGGGAGCTGATCACGCCGATCCGGGTCATCTGTCAGAACACTTTCACGCTGGCCCTTC
>CALDKL010000383.1 GCA_937898895.1 uncultured Verrucomicrobiae bacterium
GTCTTGTCGGCGATGTCGTCAAGGATCTGAGTGCTTTCACCAACGCCCTGGCGGAGATGACGCCACCGCCGCCGCCCCTGGGTTCCAACCTCCCTCCCCTGACTGCGCCTGTTCCGACCGGTGCCTGAAGCCTGATCGGAAAGGCCATTGCGCAGTCCGATTGTTTTTGCATGGGTGATTGGGTCCCGGAGGCGGATCCAATGGTGAGAAATGCCGATTTGGACTCGGCAAAGGCGTTGTCTTCACTCAAGATCGACGGCGATGAAAAGCCTCGTTCGCTTGGTGTTCGTTTCCTCGCTGCTCGCCGCTCCCCTTTCTCGGGCAGAAGAGCCGACCTCGATAAACAAGGCTCCCTTGCGGGTTGCGATCTACCGGGGACCGGGAGTCGGCGGCGTGGGGCCGGAAGCGGTAAAACAGCGACTCGACGCGGACCCCACCCGATTCACGGCCCACTTTGTCGGTCCGGAGGAGATCCGCGCGGGGTGCCTTTCCACCCATGATGCGGTCATCTTCCCGGGCGGGAGCGGGAGACGCCAGGCGGACGGACTGGGTGAGGACGGTCGCGAGGACGTGCGATCATTTGTGCAAACCGGCGGAATCTACCTGGGCATCTGCGCAGGCTGCTTCCTCGCCTGCGAGAATTTCACGTGGTCGCTCAAAATCCTCGATGCAAAGACAAAGTCCTCAAAATGGAAACGGGGAACGAAGAGGCTCGAGCTGGGACTCACGTCGGAGGCTTCCACACTGCTCGGATTGCCGGAATCCGGGTCGCAGGTGAAGTATGTCAACGGCCCGGTGATGGAGGCGGCGGGATCGAAGGACATCCCCGACTTCACCACCCTCGCCTTTTTCCGGACCGAAGTCGCGGAGAACGGCACCCCCGCCGGAATCCAGATTGACTCCCCGGCCATCCTCACCGGCACCTTCGGAAAGGGCCGTGTCGTCGGGATCAGCCCCCACCCCGAGCAGAGCGAGGGCCTCGAGGCGGTCGTTCCCCGCCTCCTCGACTGGGCCGCCGGACGCACCGAGCCACTTCGGTAAACCTAACCCGTGAATGCCCAACCACAGAAAACACCGAAGACACAGAATCAGAGAGGAGAGAGAGATGGGATGGGATGGGATGGGTTCACTCAATGAGTGAATTTCAATTTCGTCGCATTTCCTTGATTTGTCGGTGTATTCGGTGTGTTCCGTGGTTCCCCATCTTCGGATTCACGGTAAAGAAATGCGCGAGACTATCTTCCGCGCTGACAATCGAAGTTTCCACGAACGTGGCACGGAGTCCGCCTGGCAATTTCCTGGAACGCTCGGACGACGGTCGCGTCGCAGAATCGGGGAACGCCCCCGCGAAGACTCGGCACCTACCTGGAGAGCCGCTCGAGCACATTTCGCGTGATGCGCTCCACCACCTTGTCCCCGCCGCTCAGCCCGTGCGCCCAGTCGGTCGTCGCGGCGGTGAAGACGGTACCACCTTGGGTATAGAGGCCCATGCAGGCGGCACCGGTGCGGCCTTTCTCCCAGCGCTCATACCATTCGGCATCGTCCGGGTGCCAGCGCACCGGACAGGTGCTGAGGACCGTGAAGCTCTCCGGCGTGCCGTCCTTGTGCGTGGCGAAAGGGAGCCCATCGCGCCATTCGAGTTCGCAGCCGTCGCACTCATAGCCGACGATTGTGTCCTTTCCTCCGAAGACGTCGCCACGCTTCAGCCCGGTGCCCTCAAAGACCCAATGCTCGGGACGATGGACCGTGTATTCGGCAGGTTCGGTCATGAACTGCCCATGACTCATCCGGAAGCCGCCCCAGAGAAACCCGACGCCGGTCAGCTGATTCTCGGGACGCTGCACGAGGTGATGGCTCCACGCGGTCGAGAGCGTCCGGAACTCGCGTGTCTGGTAGACGGGATCGACGAAGTAGTTCTGCTTGAAGCAGGTGAAGGCACGACCCTCATCCTCACTGCGCACCTGCCAGCAGACGGAGTTGCCGCTGAAAAAAGCCACATTGCCACCCTGTGCGATGAAGGCCTCGAGACTGTCGCGCATCGGCCCGCTCCAGTATTCATCATGTCCCACGCTCAACACGAGTCGGTAGGGTTTCAAAATCTCCGGGCGAAATTCGAGGTCGGCATTCGTGGCGTAGTCGATCTGGTAACCACTGCGCTCGCACCATTGCACGAAAGGCAGCTCCCATTTCGCGAACTGCGAGGAAAGCGGTCGCTCGAATGACACGCGGCTGCCCTGGTTTTTCGCGAGTCCGTTGTAGGCATACACGCTGAAACCACCCCAGTTCGAGTAGGCGTTGTAAGTGTTCGTGCAGACCTGGAGCAGAATTTTTGTCTGTTTGCCAGGCTCGGCGGGGCGCACGACAAAGAAGGCCTCGCTTTCGGCCGTTCGCCTGCTGCGGTGCGTCCACAGTCCACCTCCGTCGGCGATCTGGAATCGCACGGTATAGTAGCCACTCTTCCAGTCTTTCCCGATCGGCACACGGAAGGTCTCCGGCCACCGACAGCCCATCGCGGAGGCATCCTCCGGCACCGGGTGCGCCTGCCCCGGCAGATCCTTCCCGCTCCACACCACTTCGGCATTCTGCCCCAGGCGTGCGATTTCCACGGAAAACTTCGGCTCGCTGGTCGAAACACAGAACGCCAGCTCCTCACCCGGAGCGGTACTGAGCCGCGCCGCATAGCCCTCGACAAAGAACGGTGGTCCGTCGGTGGCGGACAAGTGGAGCGGGAGCAGCAGGATGCCGAGAAGGAGTGTGCGTCGGGTCGTCATGACAACATTTCAGGGGCTGCGCAGGAGAGTCCACCGGAGCAGCGGGATTGCCACCACGAAAAGCGTGGAGTAGGCTCGCCGCATCATGAAATTCGTCCGTCTTTGCGTCGCTCTGCTTGACGTAGTGCCGATGGCGGGAGCACTCGGCGCAGAGGTTTTGACGATCGGAGTCCCGGCAGAGATGCGCCTCGGAGCACTGCCGCCACGGGTGCCCGAGCCAACGGAGAATCCCTCGACGACCGCGAAGACGGAAGTCGGTCGACTGCTCTTTTTCGATCCGATCTTGTCGGCCACGCAGACCGTCGCGTGCGCGACGTGCCATCATCCGGAGTTCGCGTGGGCGGATGCACGGGCCACTCCGCTCGGTGTCGGCGGCAGCGGACTCGGTCCGGGGCGCATTCTCGATGGGAAAACCAGCGTCGTCCCGCTGATGCGCAATACACCCTCGCTGGTGAATGTCGCCTTTCACGGCGTGGTCGCCGGAATCATCCCGGAGCCAAACACCGCCCCGATGTTCTGGGATGGCCGAGAGCAGGGCCTCGAAGCCCAGGCGACGCACCCGATCCGCTCGCGTGAGGAGATGCGCGGCGAAGTCTGTGCGGAAGCCGATGCCGTGGCCAGTGCCGTAAATCGTGTGAGGCAGATCGAAACCTACCGCTCGCTCTTTGCGAAGGCTTTTCCGGAATCAGTCGGTGATCCGGTGACGGCTGAGAATCTCTCCAGGGCGATCAGTTCTTTCGAGCGCACCCTCGTCGCCGCCAACGCGCCCTTTGACCGTCACCTTCGCGGCGAAGGTCCGCCGCTGACGCCGACGCAAGAGCGCGGGCTGAAGGTTTTCCAAACTGCCGGGTGCATTCACTGTCACGGCGGACCAATGTTCTCCGATTTCAAACCTCACTTCATCGGCCTGAGCGACACGACTTCCGACGGGCGGCGCGAGTTTCGCACGCCCACGCTGCGCAATCTCCTCCAGACCGCGCCCTACATGCACAACGGTTCCCTGCGCACGCTCGATGACGTGCTCGTTTTTTACGAGGAACTTTCCGATGCTGCGACCGAAACCATCGACGGTGGGGACGCGTCGGCACAACCGCCGCTCGATCCGCTGCTGAAACACCTCGACCTGGTCGCGGAGCAGTTTTCCGATCTCAAGGCCTTCCTCGAAATGCTCGAGGACGACACCTATGACCGGAGCGTCCCATCGAGCCTCCCGAGCGGGCTTCCTCTTCCCAGATAAACGCACCGCTCCACGCTCGCAGCCAACTCGGTTTCCACTTCGTCCGCCGCACGAATGCAGGAGTCGCCGAGGACTCGGACGGAATGCGAACGCATCAGCGGGGCTTCAGGCGCACGGCGCGAATGTCGGCGAGTTCCTGCCGGAGCGGACCGTGCGGGCGAAGCAGGAGGCGGTTCACGCCAGGTTTGAGTGCCAGAGTTCCAGCGGGAACCTCGCGGAAGGTATCGTAGCCGCCGCTCGCGAGCACGGTGCCGATCACGCGGCTGCCGTCGGTTTCCAGGGCGAACTGATCGCCCGCCGAGGCCTCGTCCGCCGCGAGAGTCACGAAGGCCTCATACACACCCCCGGTCGCGATTTCGACACGCCATTCGGCGACGTCCTCGGCAATGCGCCACGGCGCGAGCACATCGAGCGCGGGACGGTACGCGAGCTTCTGCCCATAGATCGTTGCGGCACTTGCGGGCAGGATCAGTTCGCCAGTCGCTGCGGCCTGGATTGGCGGTGCCTCGGGAGCGGTCGCGGCGGATTGCGCGAGTTCCTCGGCACGCCACGGGAGCGTGCGCGTTGCGGCTTCCTTGCGAATGGTGGCGACGAGTGTCGGCTCAACCGGGAGCGCGGCGTTTCCCCAGGCTCGGCGGATGTAGCTGAGCACGCCGGCGATCTTCTCATCGTCGAAGGCGGCACCGAGACCCGGCATGTTCAGATTCCACGTCTGCTCATTCACCTGGATGGGGCCATAGAGACCGTGAAGGATGACGCGGGCGAGCCGCTCGGGTGGACCGACAACCCAATCGCTGCCCGCGAGTGGTGGCGCGACACCCGCGTTGCCGCCGCCGTGCGGCTGGTGGCAGGCGGCGCAGACTTGCGAATAGAGTTGCTGGCCGACGGCGACACGCTGCTCCTGCGCGGGCGTGAGCGGCGGGGCGTTCTGCGTGAGAGTGCTCGGAGGTTTTGCGCCGGGCCAGGTGAACTGGCTCAGCGCACGCAGAGCCCTCTCTCGCGTGTCGATATCCGGAGCACGGAGCAGCGCGGTGAGCGCCTTCGGCTCCGCCGCCAGCGAAAGCGGCTGGTCGTAACGCACCCTGGCAAAGGCGGCAAGCAGCGGGTCGCGATCCGCAGGCGAGCGATCAAACAACACGAACAACTCCGCCACACGCGGCGGTTTGGCTTCCTCCAGGACGCACTGCGCGAGCAGTGAGGTGAGCGCGCCATCCCTGCCCTGAGTCGCGAGGAGAAACTCCAATTCCTGACCGGCGAGCCCCGAGACTGCGGCGGTGCGAAAGAGTGGATGCTTTTCGCGGGCGAGGAGCGTGGCGAGCGCCTGCGGATCGTGCATCGAAAGAGCAAGCTGGAGCCGCACGCGCGGGCTGGGGTCGTCGAGGTGCTCCGCGAGTTCGGTATCGCCCTCGCTGAGGCGAATCGCGGCGGCCCGCACGCGCTCGTCAGGGCTCTGCATCGCCGCGAGGCGTGTTTCATGATCGAGTGCGCCGAGTCCGTCGAGTGTCCACAAGGCGTGGAGTTGCGTGCGCGCGGCTTCGCGCAACGCGGGCGTCGCCTCACCTCGCTCGATGAGCAGACGCTGCGCGGTGAGGCGGTGCCAGCCGTTTGGATGCGCGAGCGTTTTCACCAGTTCGTCGCCGCTCGCCTGCGAGAGTTTTGGCGGGGTGCGGTCGATCGGACGATCCGCGACGACACGCCAGATGCGACCGAGGTCGTTGCCTTCATCGAGGCGGCGCTCCTTCACCTGTTTCGCGAGCCACGGCACCATGAAGATCACATGCTCGATGATGCCGTGATACATATCGGCGATGTAGAGAGCACCATCGGGCCCGACACGCGCGTTTACGGGACGGAAACGCTCGTCGGTCGAAGCGAGAAATTCCTGTTCGGCGGGATAAAACCGAGTTGCCTCCGGTGCGATGCCCTCGCTGAGCTTGAGTCGGCCCAGCAAGTGTCCTCCGGACTCGGGCACAAAGACGTTGCCGCGAGCGTCGTCGGGAAACTGGTGTCCGTCGTAGCAGCACACCCCGCTCGCGATGGTGTAGGTGCGCAGGCGTCCGTCGTCTCGCAGTTCGAGCGCACCCAGCGTGACGGCCGGGGTGACGCGGATGGGAAAGACTTCCTGCGCCTTCGGTGCGACGTTCACATTCACACCGAAGGCACTGCGATCCCCCCCGGCGCGCTGAAAAACGCGGAGCAGGTGAGGATTTCGCGCGAGCGCCTCTGCCGGGAGGTAGTCACCGTGCAGCGCCTTGTTTTCGTAACAGGTGTAGAAGCGACCGGTCTCGTCAAAGGTGAGACCGAACTGTCCCCGCTGGATCGTATCTTCCTCGATCAGTTTGCCATCGCGCCATTGGTAGCGTTTTGGCCAGTCGGCGCAGTGCAGCCAGTTGTCGATGCCGTAGCGAAGTCCGTTTGCGGTGTGCTGCGGATTTCCCGCGACTCCCATCGCGCCGACCTCGCGACGTTTGTCGCAGCGCAGGTCGCCGTCGGTGTCCTCGCAGAACCACAACTTCGGTGGCTCCTGCAAAAGCACACCGCCCTTCACGAAGGCGAACGAGCGCGGCATCACCAGCTTGTCGAGGAAGACGGTGCTCTTGTCCGCGCGGCCATCGGCGTCGGTGTCTTCGAGCACGACGACGCGGCAGATCGGATCGCCTTCGCCGCTGCCAGCGAGATCGCGCATGTACCCCTGATACTCGACGACCCAGATCCGCCCGTCGGGATCGAACTCGAAGGAAATCGGGTTCTGCACGAGCGGCTCGGAGGCAACCAACTCCACACGATAGCCGGGCGCGACACGGAAGCTCTGTTTCTCGTCCTCGGCGGAAAGCACCGGTGCGGGTGGGACCTGGATGCGTTTGAGCAACTCTTCGCCCTTCTCCCAGTCGGCCAGGCCGGTGAGCGCCGAAGGTGGGCGGGCGCGAGGGCGCTCTTTGGGAACCAGAGACGGCGCAATTACGAAGTCCAACGCCGCGAGGGTGTCCGCGTAGCTCGTCGCGTGCCCGGCCTCTTCGCGGTGCAGCAGGAGCACGGGACTGCCCTGCTGTTTCAGGGCTGCGGCGAGGCGCAGGGTGCTGGCCGGAGGAACGACGTGGTCTTTTCCACCAGTCGTGAGCGCGACAGGCATGGTGAGTCCCGCTGCGGAAAACTCGGCGGAGCGTTTGCGATACTCCTCCGGTTTCTCCGCCTTCGTGCCGCCAAAGGACGCGGCGAGAGCGTCGGGAAATCCGGCGAACTCGACGAGGTTGGCGGTGCCATTGAGCGCGACGACGCCCTGGACACGCGCAGGATGGAGCGCGGCAAAGGTGAGTGCCGCCGTGCCACCCATCGATCCGCCGCAGAAGAGGGTTTTCTCGATGGGGTAGCGTTTTCCCAACTCTTCGAGGATCTGCAGCACGTCCGCCTCGGCAGTCGGTCCCATCCAGGAAGTCTTTGCCCGGTAGTCGGGTGCAACAAAGAGGAAGCCGTGCTTCGCTGCGAAATCGCGCACCGCGCGGCACTCGTCCCGTGTGTCCTTCACAAACTGCCATCGATCCGATCCGTGTCCGTGCAGCACCACGAGCACCGTCTGCGGCTGCCGCGCGTCGAACTTCTCCGGCAACACGAGCACGTAGTGCTGCTCGGTGCCGTCCGCTTTGGCAATGAAGGAAACATCCTCCTGCGCATGTGCGGCACAGAAACCAAAAGCGATGAAGAGGGAGCGAAGCAGCACGTTCATGGACGATGCGGTCAGCGGGTATTGTTGGGTTGTCAGGACCGCCCTTTCTCGTTCTCTCGCCACCCTTCCTTCCGGATGCCCTGGGTCGGAAAAGGCAGAAGCGGTTGGAATCCTCTGGGACAAGACTCGCCCTGTTGTGAGGGCGAAGTCAACGCATTGGTTTGTTTCGTTCCGTCACGTTTTCACGGAATGGACTGAGAGGTCGAGGCTCTCACCCCTCACCGACTGGATGGGTGCGCCGCACCCGTCCCTGTGTCACCACCACTGCGACGCAAGAA